>NZ_AUJZ01000015.1:0-89684 GCF_000424485.1 Butyrivibrio sp. WCD2001
CTGATGGAACTGGAGATTGTTTAGGACAGAGTTGTAGAAACCTGGTGTAATCGGATTGTTTTCTTCGACGTAAAGGGTTATCATTGTCTTGCATGTTTTCGTACACTTCTGTGTACGGAGTTGCTAAGGCAGGATACCAAACTTTGGTCGGGGAGGGATCCTGCCTTTTATTGTCAGTAACTTTCCCATGATAACACAAAAGGCATGGCATTAAATAATCTGGCGTATTATGCACCAGAATAAATAAGTCCACACCTTTAAATAAAGTGATTCAAAAACAGAATTTAGAATGCAGGTAAAGTAACAAACAACAATTACAGCAGGATTAAGGAAGATTTTTTATTCAAGAAAGAGCTTTTTAGTCATATTGAGGATATGAAAGGATACTTTAAGGGTATCACATATACTCCAAGTCATGGAGATTATACTTCATGTCAATTAATATGCGATGGAGATCATGTAAAGGCAGTAATAGACTTTACCTCAGCGGCAAAGCTGCCAGCAATATGGGAGATAATGAGGTCATATATACAGGCCGGAGCTTGCCGCAATGGAGAAGCCTTTGATACCACAGACTTTGCACTGTATGTGAAGGAATATATGAAGTATGCTAAGCTTACAAAAAGAGATTTGGAAGCTATGCCATATGTTTATCTGTTTCAACTATCACGTAGTGCTTATGGGTATGAGGAATATCTGATATCTAAAACAGAGAATAGAGAAGCTTTGCTGGATTTTGCTTTTTGGCGCACGGATATTTGCAGAGAAGTTTATAGGAAAGCAGATGCAATATCAAAGGCTTTATTACATTTAATTTAAAGGCGGATGCAATATCCGGTGCTTTTTACAGCTAATATAAAAAAGGGAGTATTGTTGGAGGAAGGGGAATTATATTCATGGCATCAAGCATTATACATTTGGCGGTCACAAATGAACTTACTAAAAGATGCGAATTCAAAGATGAGGGAAGACTTAAGTTTGGGGCGATTCTTCCGGATGCAGGAAATGGAAATGCAAGTCATTTAAAGAAGACTACCTGGGGATATAATAAGAGGGTTTATGACTTTGAACGTTTCAGGTCTGAATATGGAGAGAAGATAAAGATAGATGATCTGTATCTGGGCTATTATCTGCATCTTGTTCAGGATATTTGTTACAGGCATTTTGTTTTTGATAAGTATAAGTGGAATCCGACGATTCCGGGAAATGTTGAGAAGCTTCATAAGGATTATTCAATTATAAATTTCTATGTTGCTTCGCATTATGGGCTTAGTAATGACATTGAGGCACCTGCTGATTTTAACAGCGAGGAGATTACGAAGCTTTGTCCTTTTGATATAGCAAGACTCATGAAATCTATGGCTAAGTATTTTATTCCGGTGCCGGATGAGGATATTTTCTTTTTCACAAAAGAGATGGCGGATGAGTTTATATCAGAGGCGGTGGAGCTGTGCCTTAAGGAGCTGAAGGCTCTGGAAAATGGAGAGGCCTTAATCGGAAGCTACGATAATGCATGGGATAACATGCCATATTCACTACTGGAAACTACCCTGAATACAAGAGATTTAGGCGAATACAGGATTGATGAAGGGGGCAATTCAGGCAATAAAGAACGCTATACCAAATACGGCAGAATTATTCGAAGTGATGCTGCGATTACTCCGTCTGAAAAGGATATCGCATTTTTGAAAAGCTCTAATATTACAACAATTGTAGAAAAAGCATCTTAGGTTGGAGGCTGATAAAATGGTTATTCATCCAATTGAGCCGGTTTTTAATAGTGAATCAAGAGTACTGATTCTTGGAAGCTTTCCATCTGTGAAATCAAGAGAAGCTATGTTTTTCTATGGGCATCCGCAAAACAGATTCTGGAAGGTTATAGCCGCGTTATATGGTGAACAGGTTCCGGGGACTGTAGAGGAAAAGAGAGCACTTTTACTAAGGAATCATTTAGCAGTTTGGGATGTTATAGCACAGTGCGATATTGAAGGATCAGCGGATTCGACGATAAAGAATGTTGTGGCAAATGATTTGTCTGTGATTCTTGATAAGGCTGATATTAAAGCGATTTTTGTTAATGGGAAGACGGCTGAAAAATATTATAAGAAGTATATCGAAGGAAAAATAAACAGAAAGGCAATTTGCCTTCCTTCAACGAGTCCGGCGAATGCAGCATGGAGTATAGAGCGGCTGTTGGAGGAATGGCGTGTGATTTTGGAATATTGAGGGGACTAACATCATACAGTAATACTTGAAAAGGAGAGGGAAGTATGGAAAAGAGGATGACATCCGGGGAGATTGCCAAACAGGCTGGGGTGTCGCAGAAGGCGCTTCGTATATATGATGAGAAGGGACTTCTTAAGCCTGTTGGGTATTCTGAGGGGAATTACAAGCTCTATGATAAAAATTCTTTAATAATTCTGGAAAAGATTGTTGCACTAAAGCACATCGGTTTTAGCCTAGAGGAGATAAAGAGCAACCTTGAAAATGATAATCTGAGTTCGATAAGAGATATCCTGGAAAATCAGCTCGAGATGATGAACAAGAAAATATATGAGCTGCAGAAATCGGCTAAATGCATTGAGGCGTCCCTCGCAAGACTTAATGAGAATCCTGACTGGGACGATATCGCGGATATCATCAAGAAGATGGAAATGAGTCAGGGTGCTGATGAGCGAAGATGGTATGCTGCAAATCATGCTGCGGACGGAATTGAGTGGTATGAGAAGATATTCGACTCGCTGGATTTTACAGAAGAGGATACCGTCCTGGATCTTGGCTGCAGTTACGGTCTTTTGTGGAGAAAGAACTGGGAGCGTATTCCGGCAAAACTGTTAGTGGACGGATATGACATTCACGGAAACTGGGCTGACGATTTTTATGAATATCTTCATGAAAATCGCGGCACTTTACCGGGAGAAGCTGATATACAGGTGATTTTCAGTAACCTGGAAAAGGAAGAGACCTGGGAGAAAATAGCAAAGAAAAAGTATTCTAAGATTGTTGCGCATTATCTTCTTTCTTATCTTAATGATAAAGAGGCTTTCATCCAAAATGTGGCAAAGGTTCTTGCGCCCGGCGGTATGTTTTCCGTGAACTTCTACAGCGAGGACAATAAGGAATATGATTTCTGGGAAAAGACAATTGCGGATATCGGACTGGACATATCTTTTGCCATAAAAAGGAGAGCTGAGCGAAGAGATTTGGCGGCGGATTTTGTAAATCTCCTGTCTGAAAACTTTGATAAGGTTGAGATCGTGTTGCTTCCATGCCCGCTTTCTTTTGACAATGCTGAGGATTTATTTGAAAGACTCCTTAGAAAGTACCCTGACAGCAGGAAATACCTTGAAGATAAGAAAGAAATAATATTGAAGTATTTTGATGAAAAGCTATTGCGGGGCGCTTCTGTCACAGTGGATATGGAAGGTACATTCTATCATTGCTATGGTGTATAATTTTATATAATGATCGTACTTAGTATGATTATGTTTATAATATTGCAGTTTACTCCCGGAGGCGGAGATGACACAGAGGAGACAACTCAGACCGAAGAAACTGTAGATTACGATTTTTAATAGAAAGTGAGCACATGAAAAACAAGAAAATTGCAGTATTTTTTCCGGGGATAGGATATCACAACGATAAACCGCTTTTGTATTATGCAAGGAAGCTGGCGGCTGAGGCGGGATACGAAGATTGTAAAAATATAAACTATACAAGTAAGCCGAAGAAGATTCGCGGTGATAAGGAAAAGATGAAGGAGTCCTTCGAGACACTTTATCGGGAAGCAGATGAAGCTCTTCGTGGTATCCGCTTCGATGATTATGATGATATTCTTTTTATATCAAAGAGCATAGGAACAGCTATCGCAGTTTCATATTGCGAGAAGAAAGCTGTTAAAAATGTAAGGCATATTCTGTATACACCTTTGGAAGAGACTTTTAACGTGATAAAGGAACCGGAAAAACTGAATGCAATAGCATTTATCGGCTCGGCAGATCCGTGGAGTGATCCGCTTAAGGTAGTGGATATGGCAGAGGGTTATGGTATTCCCATTCATCTATATGAAGGCGCAAATCATTCGCTCGAGACAGATGATACGTTAAACAATATTCGAATTCTGGAGGATGTCATGGAGAAGAGTAAATCCTGGATTAATTCATGACAATTTCAAGCGACATTCTGTGCACATCAGACATAAGCAAAATGTCAGAAAAAATAAGCAATAATCGAATAGAAAGGAAGGGTTAAACCTTTTATATTTTAAGTGTGTCAGGCATGTTGGCAGGCACACTTATTTCTTTTCAGAAGGAGGAGATAGCATGAAAAATACCTGGACTTTAGTGGAACACAGAGCGGTAAAGGTTACTGATAAATATTATGATGAGGCACTTCATATCGATGTGAAGAATATGCTCACACTTGATGCAGACAGACTTCTTGCGGGCTTTAGGGAAACTGCGGCGATAATTGCAGGGATGGACGATGAAGCTAAGAAGGAATTTATGAAGGGTAAAGAGCGCTATGGCGGCAGCTGGGAAAATTCTCTTATTGGCGGCCATACCCTTGGACACTATATTACAGCTCTCGCTCAGGCAGTGGGGAACCCCGGACTTTCGGAAGCGGAAAAAAAGGACGTGGATGCAAGGCTTGACTACATCCTTGATGCTTTGATGGAATGTCAGAAGCTTACAGAAGGAAGTCAGTATGAGGGATATATTTTCGGATCCGATTTTCCTACAAAAGAGTTCTCGGATAATGTACTCCTGCAGTTCGATAACGTTGAAAAAGGGCTAAGCGACCTGTTCACACAGGCCTGGGTTCCGTGGTATACGATGCACAAGATTCTGACGGGATTGAACGCTGCCTTCATCATAGCAAGGAAGGAGACGGCGCTGAAGCTTGCGAACAATCTGGGACTCTGGATTGCAAAAAGAACCGAGGGGTGGTCGGAAGAGACCAATAAAACAGTTCTTAGTATTGAATACGGCGGAATGAATGACTGCCTCTATGAGCTTTTCGTTATAAACAGGGAGCTTAAAGAGAAGGGAAATGCTCTCGCCATCGAAGATCTGAAGAGAATATTTGATGCGGCGCACAGATTTGATGAGACAGAGCTGTTTGAGAAGATACTTTCGGGAAAAGAGAATGTTCTTGATAATACTCACGCCAACACGACGATTCCCAAGTTTATAGGGGCGCTTGCGAGATACGAAGCGGATACTTCGCAGGCGAAGTATCTTGAATATGCCGAGAGCTTCTTTGATATGGTGGTTAGTAAGCATACTTATGTTACAGGCGGAAACAGTGAGAACGAGCACTTCGGAAAAGATTATGTCCTTGATGCAGAGAGAACCCATGTAAATAATGAGACCTGCAATACCTATAACATGCTGAAGTTTGCAAGACGACTTTTTGCGGTTACAGGTAAAAAGAAGTATCTCGATTATTCTGAGAGAACACTTATAAATGCAATAATGGCATCGCAGAATCACGAGACCGGATTTACCACATATTTCCAGCCGATGGCGACAGGTTATCACAAGGTGTTTAATACCCTTGACGGTAACTTCTGGTGCTGCACCGGAACCGGATATGAGAACTTCACGAAGCTTCAGAGAGGAATTTACTATAGGGCAGCAGGCAAGATGCTTGTGTCAATTTATCTCGCATCAGAGCTTACAACTGATGATTATAAGCTCATTCAGGAGTGCGACCTCACCAAATCGGAGCAGGTGAAAATTATAATTACGCCTAACCAGGGTAAAAACATTGAAGATGATTTATGGCTTAGAATCCCGGAGTGGGTAGCAGATATGCCGAGGATTACTCTTAATGGAAAAGATGTCGATGCAGGCGTTCATCAGGAAGAGAAGGATTTCATTGTGATCTCAAAGGAAATTCTATCATCAGGAGGAGAACTCGTGCTGGAGCTTCCTATGGGACTTCATTATGAAAATCTCCCCGACGGAAAGACCACCTATGCATTTTTATACGGACCATATCTTCTCTCAGCAAGACTTGGGACAGCGAAGATGAAAACAAAGTCTCACGGAGTGCAGGTATCGGTTCCTGCAGAGAGAGCTGTGGAATCGGATGAGATAAAGCTCACGGATGCGGGGTCCGTGGATGATTTCCTTTCAAATATTGAGAGATATCTGGTGAAAAGGCAGGATGAGATGGAGTTCGACCTTAGAGGAACTGACCGTAACCTTGTATTTACTACGCACTACAATCAATACAGGGAGTGCTATGGAATATATTGGAAATTCTGAATTACTTTCTGCTTTTCAATATATATTGACGCGTTAGTTTCCCGGCTCTATCATGTTATTACAGCAATCAGTAAAAATGCTGTTTTGGGGGATTGAAAGACAAAAAATTGGAAAAATGGGGTGTTCTTTGATGAAAAGATTTTATTTTGCAATGATTACCATAATAATGGTCGTTGCGGCATTTAATCTTAGGTCTATCGATGCAAAGGCGGAAATTCTGGTTCCATCAGGGAAATATGTCTCTATTTTTCATCTAAAGGATGGAGATGTTTTTTATAAAGAGAGTGACAGTGAACCACTGATTTACAGAGTAATAAAAGCAAAGAAAAAGAAAAATGATCCTATCGAAATCGAAATTCTTGGCCTTGATCCCAATCCTGATCGTGTGGATTATTTCGGTGAAAAATATGATGCTGATAAATATATTAATATTAGATATGATAGCTCAGATTTAGAAGATTGGGGACCATACAGAGTTGTAGGAATAGCTGATAATGCATTTAAGGGGGATACGAATATTCGGAGCTTTTTTACTTTTGGGGGCTCCTATTTTAGATACATCGGTAAAAGTGCGTTTGAAGGATGTGCTAATTTTCAGGACTTTTCAGACAACCGAAAAGGGCTAACCACTATCAAGAGCAGAGCGTTCTGCGATTGCCCTTTGCTGGATAACATTTATTTAACTGATGATTCTTTAGAGAAGGTAGGTAAAGACGCCTTTAAAAACACTAGTCAGACCATCAGGGTTATTACATACAACATGAGCACCAAAAAGGCATCGAAGATTAACAAGCTTTTCAAAAAGGCCGGTGCAAACGATATTTACTTCAAGATGGACACGCCTAAAAAAGAAAAGGTTAAAACAAAGATACCGAATGAATCCGATTATGTGAAAAAGCTTCCTAAGGGAGCGACATTTTCGGATGACTATTATTCATATAGGGTGTTGAAATCAGCTTCAAAAAACAAGCGCGGTGAAGTAGAGGTTACAGGATTTAGTCCATCTCCCCGATATCCTGAAATGAGCTGGGTTGATCCATGGGAATATGTCGATGACATCGGCTACGAATGCTATGACATTGTTGGGATAGCAGACAATGCATTTAAGGGGAATCAGAAAATAAAATCTGTTTCAACTGATAATAAGATCAGGTATGTGGGCAAGAGTGCATTTGAAGACTGTACCGGAATTGAGGATGTTTATTTTTTTCATGCCAAAAACCTTTCTACAATAAAAGCAAGAGCTTTTTGTGGATGCACATCTCTGAAAAAAATGTGGCTGAGGGAAAACAACCTAAAGAAAGTGGGTAAAGATGCATTCCTTGATACTCCCTCGAAGATAGAGATCGAGGTTGATAAAATTGGTGCAAAAAAGATAACAAAAATAAAACAACTTTTTAGGAATGCAGGAGTGAGAAAGCTGATTATAACCAAACCTTATCATTTATAAGTGGGAGAAAATTTGAGGTAAAGGGGAAAGAAGAGTATGAAAAAGTTAATTTTACATTTGGCTGCTGTGTTTTTCATCATGGGTATGTTTAATATTGGGAGTATACAGTCCAGGGCTTACTATGATAATTATTACAAAGTTCCTAAAGGAGGGGAATTTGTATATGAGGGCTTTGTCTATAGAGTTGTAAAACCGATAAAAAATCCTGATTCATTTAAGAAATTCAGAATCGGTGAAGTTGAGCTTGCCGGTTTTGATCCTGCATGTGCCGATAAGTATACATTGGAAAATCCTAGCATTGTAGGCACGATTGAAGAAGATCTGCCTTATGATTTTGTGGGGATTGCGGATGATGCATTCAAGGGGAATACAAACATTCGCAGTTTCGGTGCTTATGGATGCACCAATTTCAGATATGTAGGAAAAAGTGCTTTTGAAGGATGTACAAAGTTAGAGGATTTTAGTACTAACCGTAAGGGACTTGCTACTATCGGTGATAGAGCGTTTTATGGCTGTGAGTCCTTGAACGAGGTCTATTTTACGGATGACTCGTTAAAGAGTGTAGGTACAGATGCCTTTGCAAATACAAGCCAGATAATAAGAGTCTATACCTACGATATGAGTACAAAGCATGCATCGAAGATAAACAAGCTTCTGAAAAAAGCCGGTGCGAAAGATGTCTATTTCATAATGGATACTCCCAAGAAGGAAAAGACAAAAACAAAGATTCCCACTGCTTCGGATTTCATGAAAAAGCTTTCAAAAGGGGAGACATTTGTATCCGGATCACTTTCGTACAGGGTAGTAAAAACTGCTACAAAGAAGCAGAGGGGTGAAGTTGAAGTCATAGGATTTAATTCATCTGCAAGTCAGGAGGATATGGAGCGTTTTGATCCATGGAATTATGTTGATGAGATCGGCTATGAGTGCTACGACGTAGTCGGAATAGCAGATAATGCATTTAAAGGAAATCAATATATCAAAGATTGCTGGATTAATGAGACTAAAATCAAGTATATAGGCAAGAGCGCTTTTGAAGGATGCACCCAGCTTGAAGATGTTAACATCATATGGTCTAAGGACTTCTCTGCGATTAAGGCGAGGGCGTTCTATGGATGCTCATCCTTAAAGGAAATGGGCATTCATGTAAATACTGTAAAGAAAGTGGGCAAGGATGCTTTTGCAGGTACTCCATCAAAGATAAAAGTTGAAGTTGAAAATATGAATTCAAAGGAGATATCAAATCTGAAGCAAATGCTTAAAAAGGCCGGAATGGAAAAGGCCCGTTATTCCCACTGTAAACGAATTGCTTAATTCATATGGTGGGTGGGGACGAGTGTCTGTTGTCGCACAGGCGTGCTGCACTCCTGAAAAATACGTTCACGACTAAAAACAGTTAATTCAGGATATGAAATGAACCCGTTATATACCGGAACAATCACGCCTATGATCGCGATGGCGCTGTATGATAAGCTTACCGGTAGAGCAGAAAACCGATCAGAAAAAAATGCAAATTCGTTCTGATGAAATTCTTTTATTGTTGACATGGACATGCTATAATCAATAGGGCTTTTGGGTGATCCCCAAAGGCCTTTTTATTTTGTAATGTGTTTTTATTTAACGGAGGAGAAGGTAATGGGAGAAAAACGACAGGCTATTTATGACGCGTCAACTCTTGGTAAGTCCAAAATGCTTATTCTTGGACTTCAGCACATGTTTGCTATGTTTGGGGCAACGATTTTGGTACCGATTCTGGTAAACAGCTATTTTCACGGTGAGGGACTTTCGGTTCAGGTTACATTGTTCTTTGCGGGAGTAGGAACGCTGCTGTTCCATCTTTTTGCTAAGTTCAAGGTTCCGGCATTTCTTGGTTCTTCTTTTGCATTTCTTGGCGGCTTTGCTACTATCGCAGAGCTCAATACAGGTAAATTCGCAAATATGACTTACGGAGAGAAGCTTCCCTATGCTTGCGGCGGAATTGTTGTTGCAGGTCTTATGTATCTTCTGTTATCTCTTTTCATTAAACTTGTGGGAGTTAAGAAGGTAATGCATTTCCTTCCTCCGGTTGTTACAGGTCCGATCATCATCTGCATCGGTTTGTCACTTGCTCCTTCAGCAGTTAGCAATGCATCGGTTAATCCGCTCCTTGCTGTGATCGCACTTGCGATTGTAATCATCTTCAATATCTGGGGAAAAGGAATCTGGAAGATCGTTCCGATTCTCATGGGTGTAGTTATTTCTTATCTTGTTGCTGTAGTAATGCATCTTGCAGGAATGACCAATCTTGACGGTAGTGCAATCCTTGATTTTGCACCTATCGCATCTGCAAGCTTTGTGGGACTTCCGCCTTTCCTTTTTGCGAAGTTCGACATCACTGCAATCCTTGTTATGGCGCCTATTGCTATCGCTACAATGATGGAGCACGTTGGTGATATTTCCGCTATATCCGCTACAACAGGTCAGAACTTCCTCGAGGAGCCCGGCCTTCACAGAACTCTCTGGGGTGACGGTCTTGCTACAGCTCTTGCAGGAATGTTTGGCGGCCCTGCGAACACAACCTACGGCGAGAACACCGGTGTTCTTGAGCTTTCCAAGGTATATGATCCCAAGGTAGTAAGAATCGCTGCCGTTTATGCGATTGTTGTAAGCTTTATTCCCAAGGTTGCAGATGTAATCGGTACAATGCCTACAGCCATCATCGGCGGTATAAGCTTCGTTCTTTACGGAATGATCTCAGCGATCGGTGTTAGAAATGTGGTTGAGAATAAGGTTGACTTCACAAAGTCAAGAAACCTTATCGTGGCAGCAGTAATCCTTGTTACAGGACTTGGTTTTTCAAACGGACTTACCTTTACTGTTGGTGGAACATCCATCACTCTTACATCACTTGCTCTTGCAGCTATTTTCGGAATCGCACTCAATGCTATTCTTCCCGGAAATGACTACAACTTCGGTGAGAATCTTAAGGGCGATATCAACCGCGGCGTAAGTTTCAACAATACTGAAAAGGAAGTTGGCTGATTCGGAAAACCGATAATAATTAAACTTTTCTAAACACGTTTTGTGACGCACCGTATGTGGTATCATTACCATATATGGTGCGTTTTACTATGCAGACCACTTAGCGAGGGGGTTAATTATGTTAAAGGATTTTATTGTTTCTGAGATGCCGGAAGAGGAAGAACTGAAAGCAAAGCTTAAGGAAGAGCGTGCAAAGCTCTCCGCTTCGCAGATGAAGATCAAGGAGGCGGGACTTCCCGTAATGGTTCTGTTTGAGGGCTGGAATGCTGCCGGAAAGGGAGCCGTAATCGGCAAGGTTATAAGAAATATTGATCCCAGATTTTTCAAGGTGGCAACGCTGGACCGCGCTCCGAGCGAGGAAGAGAAGCGCTATCCGTTTTTATACAGATATATTAAGGAGATTCCGGAGGCAGGAAAGTTCAGGTTCTTCGACACCTGCTGGATGGAAGAGATTGTGGACGGTGTCCTTCAGGGCAAGACGGATGAGGATACCTATACAAAGCGTGTGCACTCCATAAATACTATGGAGAGGCAGCTCTGCGACAACGGATATCTTGTGGTGAAGTTTTTCATGAATATATCCAAGAAGGAGCAGAAGAAGAGACTTGATGCGCTGCTTGGAGATAAGGATACCAGCTGGCGCGTAACGGATGCCGATATTAAGCAGAACAAGCAGTATGACAAGATAGAGGAGGTCTATGATAAGTATCTTTGTGATACCAATCAGTCAAGGACGCCATGGTACATCATAGACGCTTCAGATAAGAAGTGGGCTGAGCTGCAGGTTTTGCAGTTCCTTAATCAGGGGATAGATATTGCGCTTAAGAACCATGCGCTGAATGTTCCGATTTTGCAGAACACCTTCCCGATGGAGAAGGTTCAGAAGCTGTCGGATATTGATCTTGCCGGTAAGTTCCTGACAGATGAGGAATATGATCTCGAACTAAAGAAGCTGCAGAAGGAGCTGAAGGATCTTGGCAATAAGGTATACAGGAAGAAGATTCCGGTAATTATCGCCTATGAGGGCTGGGATGCTGCCGGTAAGGGCGGAAATATCAAGAGAATTACAGCGGCTCTTGATCCAAGGGACTATGTGGTTGAGCCGATTGCGAGCCCGGAGCCCCACGAGAAGGCAAGGCATTATCTATGGAGATTCTGGACCAGACTTCCGAAGACCGGCCATGTAACGATTTTTGACAGGACCTGGTACGGACGCGTAATGGTTGAGAGACTCGAGGGATTCTGCTCTGAAAATGACTGGCAGAGGGCCTACAACGAGATCAATGAGTTTGAAAAGGAGCTCTCCGATTGGGGTGCGGTGATCATCAAGTTTTGGGTTCAGATTGACAAGGATACTCAGCTTGCGCGCTTTACAGACAGACAGAACACTCCGGAGAAACAGTGGAAGATAACGGATGAGGACTGGAGAAACCGCGAAAAGTGGGATCTCTATGAGGGCGCCATCGATGAGATGATTGCTAAGACCAGTACGACCTTCGCTCCGTGGTATGTTCTTGAATCTGTAGACAAGAAATATGCGAGAATTAAAGCCCTTAAGATCGTGATAAGGGAGATAAAGAAAGCACTTAAGGGGTGAGCGTTTTCTCATATAATAAGTTAATAAACAGTGCAAAACGGCCTTCTCTCAGAAGTGGGAGAAGGCTTATTTTTGTGAGGGTTTTTGCGGACTAAAAAGGCTTAAAAACTTTTCGTAAATGTGCTTTAAAAATGTCTGTGCAGGCTTTAGAATTATATTATTCTGACAATTAAATTGTTGGGATGGGGCCGGAATTCAAGGGATTTTTGGCTTCGAAAATTTCAATTTGAGAAGGAGATAGGATTGGGAATGGTTACAACAAAGCTTGATAAAAACTGGAAGCTTCACAAGGTAGGGGATGCGAAGCTGATAAATGCGGTGGTTCCTGGAACGGTTTACACCGACCTCCTCAGAGAAGGGGAGATGGAGGATCCTTTTTTCAAGGACAATGAGGATAAGGCGCTGGCACTCATGGACAGCGACTATGAGTATGTCTGCAATTTTGGTAAGCCCGCTGAAGCCGAAGGGTCTGATGTAGTGGTGCTTCACTGCGACGGTCTTGATACTCTTGCGGATTTATATCTTAACGGAACGCTTCTTGGTAATGTCAACAACATGCACAGAACCTGGGAATTCGATATAAAGGAGCTCCTTAAGGATGAGAATGAGCTGAAGGTTTATTTTCATTCTCCGACAAAGTTCATAAAGGAAGCCTATGAGAGTAGGGAACTTCCTTCAAAGGGAAGTGAAGATGCGATGCAGGGCTTTACATATCTTCGTAAGGCGCACTGCATGTTTGGTTGGGACTGGGGCGCACACCTTCCGGATGCGGGTATTTTCAGACCGATAACAATTCAGTGCTTTAATAAGGCAAGGCTTGAATCTGTGCTTATTACTCAGAATCATGAGAATGTGAAGATCGATAAGGACGGAAATGAGAGCGGAAGCGTTGGACTTCGCATAAAGCCGGAGATCACTTCTGCGGATGAGATTTTCAGATTCAGAGAAAAGAGCGATGTGTCAGGCTATGCCATCAACATGGGCATTGAAAGTAAAAAGTGCGATTATTCGGGTTATTCATTTGATGTTAAGGTAGTGTCTCCTTCAGGAGAGGTTACTGAGAAGAGGAGCAGCGGAGAGCTTCCGGAAGAGATAGTAATTGAGAAGCCGCAGCTTTGGTGGCCGAACGGCTATGGAAAACAGCCGCTTTATACTGTGACTGTTGTTTTAAAGGACGAAGCCGGAAACCAGCTTGATACCTGGGAGAGAAAGATCGGACTTCGCACTTGCACCGTAAGTACTGAGAAGGACGAGTGGGGAAGCGAGTTCTGCTTTGTTGTAAACGGCGTTAAGGTCTTTGCGATGGGAGCGGATTATATTCCGGAGGATCATCTGTTAGGAAGGGTTAATCCCGAGGTTACAAGAAAGCTCCTTGATAAGGCTGTTTTTGCCAACTACAACTCCATCAGAGTTTGGGGCGGCGGATACTATCCGGATGACTGGTTCTTCGATATCTGCGATGAGTACGGAATCCTGGTATGGCAGGACTTCATGTTCGCCTGCGGTGTTTACGATCTTACTCCCGATTTCGAGGAGAATATAAAGGCGGAGTTCAAGGATAATCTTCTTAGGCTTCGTCACCACGCATCTCTCGGTCTTATGTGCGGCAATAACGAGATGGAGATGTTTGTTGATTATGGCGTGTGGGTTTCCAAGAAATCCGAGAAGCGAGACTACACTATCATGTATGAGTACATTATCCCGAATATGATGAAGGAATACGCTCCGGATGTTTATTACTGGCCGGCATCACCTTCGTCAGGCGGATGCTTTGATGAACCCAATGATGAAAACCGAGGAGATGTGCATTACTGGGAGGTTTGGCATGGCAACCAGCCCTTCTCAGAGTACAGGAAATTCTATTTCAGATTCCTTTCGGAGTTTGGATTCCAGTCCTTCCCTGCAGAGAAGACGGTTGAGAGCTTCACCGATGATCCTGCGGATAAGAACGTCTTTTCATATATAATGGAGAGACACCAGAGGAACGGAGCTGCAAACGGTAAGATTATGAACTATATGCAGCAAACTTACCTGTATCCGAACGATTTTTCAACAGTTATATATGCATCCCAGATGCTTCAGGCGGATGCAATCAGATACGGCGTCGAGCACTTCAGAAGAAACAGAGGCCGCTGCATGGGCGCGGTTGTATGGCAGTTCAATGACTGCTGGCCGGTAGCATCCTGGGCGAGTGTCGACTACAACGGAAGACTCAAGGCTCTTCACTATGCAGAGAAGAGGTTCTTTGCGCCTATCCTTGTTTCCTGTCAGGAGGAGGGCGAGATGACCTGCGGAGTTCCGCTCAACTGGCTGCCGAGAGAGGTAAAGCAGGAGGCAGTGTTCAATGTGGCGAACGAGACAAGAAAAGCGATAAAGGCTACAGTTAAGTGGCAGCTAAGAAACGCTAAAGCTGAGGTTATAAGAGAGGGCAGCGAAGTTCTTGATGTTCCTGCACTTACAAGCGTTTGGACTTCTAAGGTCACCTTCGAGGATGCTGGCAGATTCAATAATTATGTGAGCTATCAGGCTGAGGTTGACGGCAAGGTGGTTTCATCAGGCACTGTCATCTTCACAATGCCTAAGTACTTTAAGTATGAGAACCCGAACCTTGTGGCAAAGGTAGATGGCAATAAGATTACTGTTAAGGCTGATGCTTATGCAAGAGGCGTTGAGATTCTCAATGAGAATGAGGATCTGGTGCTTTCAGATAACTATTTCGACATGAACGCCGGAGAGATTACTGTGGAGGTTCTGTCCGGTGATGCTTCAAAGCTCAGACTTAGAAGTGTGTATGATATAAGATAATAGAACTGAGGCTGCCGTATAGCAGCCTCAGTTCAGTTTATAATATAGAATGTTAGGAAATTCAATAAACATTAGTATGACATTTACATGAATAATCAAAAAAGATTATATGTAACATTTGTTTGAATAGGAAATGAACAAAAAGATAGAAAAATATTAAGACATTCTTAATATTTTAGATGATTTCAAAAATTAGAGTGCATTTGGTAAAAAAGCGGTTGAATTATCAGAATTTAATGATATATTACTAGTATAATTTTTATAAATAGCTATGAAAAACATAAAATGTTTATAAGAATTGCACAAAATAGTATAGAAAGGGGTAAGTAAAGTTGCTTTACTTATGAGGGTGTAGAAGTAATTAGCAGGGGAACTAATCTGAAATGAAGACTATAGATATGACAGAAGGAAAAATAGCAACTAAGCTAACAAAATTCGCTATTCCATTAATAGCCGGTAATATACTGCAGCAGATGTATGTGTTTTTCGATACGCTGTTTGTGGGTAGATATATAGGAACAAATGGATTGGCGGCATTGGGAACTGTTGAATGGATTGTTTTCATAATAATCAGTGGAGCCCAGGGCTTTACTCAGGGATTTTCAATAGATATAGCACAAAGTGCAGGAAAAAAAGATAGGAAGACATTAGAGGAGGCAATTGAAGGATCAATAAATGTATGCGTGTTACTGTCAATAACAATAACAGTAGTTGGTTTGATTTTGGGCAAAGGTCTTTTGAGGTTATTAAATACACCGGATGAAATTATTGGTTTATCCTGGAGTTATTTGAGAATTCTCATACTGGGAATTGCCATAACGACTTTTTATAATATGTTTTCTGGAATATTAAGATCATATGGTAACAGCGTTACCCCTTTAAATGCTTTGATTCTATCTTCTATTGTAAATATTATTTTGGATTTTCTGTTTATTTACTATTTTAAGTTAGGAGTAGTGGGAGCTGCAGTTGCGACATTGCTGGCACAGTTAAGTTCTTTGATTTATTGTACCAAGTATGTTGTGAAGATTTTTGGGGATGATAAGCTGCATTTTTCATTTAACGTAAATCCAAGAAAAATGTATGAGTTGATCAAGCTCGGAGTCCCGTTATGCTTCCAAAACATAGTGATCGGTATTGGAGGAGTAGCAGTTCAAGCTGTCATAAATACATATGGAGCGGTATTTATAGCTGGTTACACTGCAGCGAATAAACTATATGGTCTGTTAGAAATAGGAGCATGGGGCCTGAATGGAGCAGTTGGAACGTTTGTAGGACAAAATAAAGGCGCGAACAATTATCGAAGAGTAAACAAAGGATTTAGGATATCAGTAGTTATGGCAATTGTGATGGGGGCATTTATGTCTGGAATCATGTTGGGACTGGGAGAGCCAATACTACGCCTGTTCTTAGAACAAGAAGGCACCGTAAATATGAGCACCATAACGATTGGTAAAGAATTTTTAAACTTCTTAGCTGCCTTTTTTCCTTTGCTTTATATTTTGTATGTGCTTTATGCAGTTGTGCAGGGAATGGGAAATACGTTTATGTCTATGATATCAAGCTTTGCTCAATTGTTTATGCGAATCGCATGTGCATATTTATTAACTAGCAAAATAGGATATTATGGATTTTTTGTTGGCGAAGTTATGGCATGGGTAGGATCCAATTTGATGTTGTACCTAGCATATAGAATAAAAATGAAGAAGTGGAGGTTGGAATGTTATGCCGAATAAAATAGATATTTATAAATAATAACAGCTAGAACAAACATTTCAAATGGTTAAAAATGAGGGTGGTTTTTTGCATGTATTTCAGAGTATAATGCCTTTTAAGAGTTTTTGCATACGGAAGGAGGAAGTATGAGCACTAGAATCGGTATTATCGGATATGGAAATCTTGGTAAGGGGGTAGAACTCGCAGTTAAGGCAGCGCCTGATATGGAACTTGTTGCTGTTTTCACTAGAAGAGATCCCGCTTCATTATCAATAAAGACAGCAGGCGTACCTGTTGTATCTGTTAAGGACGTTGCAGATTGGAAGGATAAGGTTGATGTTATGATCCTTTGTGGTGGTAGCGCAACAGATCTTCCTGAGCAGACACCTGAGTTTGGTAAGCTTTTCAATGTAGTAGACAGTTTTGACACACACGCAAGAATTCCTGAGCACTTCGCTAACGTGGATAAGGCAGCTAAGGAAGCAGGCAAGGTTGCAGTTATCTCATGCGGTTGGGATCCCGGAATGTTCTCACTTGCAAGAGTGTATTCAAATGCTATACTTCCTGACGGAAATGACTATACATTCTGGGGAAAAGGCGTATCCCAGGGACATTCAGATGCCATCAGAAGAATCGCAGGCGTTAAAAATGCTAAGCAGTACACAATTCCTGTAGAGAGCGCACTTGAAGCTGTTAGAAGCGGCAAGAACCCTGAGCTCACAACAAGAGACAAGCACACAAGAGAGTGCTTCGTAGTTCTTGAGGATGGCGCTGATGCAGCAAAGGTAGAGAAGGAGATCAAGGAGATGCCCAACTACTTTGCTGATTATGATACAACAGTTCATTTCATCAGTGAGGAAGAGCTTCTTACAAACCACAGCGGAATGGCTCACGGTGGCTTCGTATTCAGAAGCGGTAAGACAGGCGCTGATAAGGAGCACAACCACATCATCGAGTACAGCTTAAAGCTTGATTCAAACCCTGAGTTCACAACAAGCGTACTTGTAGCTGTTGCAAGAGCTGCATTCAGAATGCAGAAGGAAGGCCAGACAGGCTGCAAGACAATGCTTGATATTCCTCCGGCATATCTTTCAGATAAGAGTGGCGAGGAGCTTAGAGCACACTTACTTTAATATGAATGTCTGGCGGGTGGGTACGTTACACCTCATCCGTCAGCTTCGCTGACACCTTCCCCTCAAGGGGAAGGCTTTTTTTATTCTCTTCATGAGTCTGTTTGATTCCAATACACTTTTTCTTTACGAGTCTGTTTGATTCCAATACACTTTTTCTTTACGAGTCCGTTTTATGGTACAATAAAAACATGAAAAAGATTAAAGTTCTTCACATCGTGGGGGCGATGTATCCCGGTGGAATGGAAAATTTCATAATGAATATCTATGAAAACATAGACAGGGAGAAGTTCTGTTTTGATTTTGCGGTTCACAGTATGAAGGAAAATGACTATGAGCCGAGGATCAGGGAGCTTGGCGGGAAGGTGTTTTTACTGCCGAGAATGACAGGACATCCCATGGATAATCTGGCCAAGCTCAGGAAGATTGTCAATGAGGAAGAGTATGACATTGTGATAAGGCACACTGCCAATGCTCTTGTTGCGCCGCAGCTTTGGGCAGCCAAGAAGGAAAAGGCGATAACTGTTTGCCATTCCCACAATGAGACAGATCCGAAGAAGTTTGTGCATTTTCTTTTCAGACCTATGCTGGTGAGCAATGCGGATATAAGGCTTGCCTGTTCCGAAAATGCCGGAAAATGGATGTATGGAAGTAAGGACTTTCGGATAATAAATAACGCGATCGATTTAAACAAGTTCGAGTTTAAGGAAGAAAAGAAGCAGAAAGTAGTAGATGAGTTCCATCTTGAAGGAAAGCATATCTACGGGCATATTGCAAATTATATTGCTTCGAAGAATCACTCGTTTTTGATGGATATATTCTCGGAAATCGCAAAGCTGGATGATAAGGCTGTGCTCATATGCCTCGGAGAGGGTGAGCTTAAGGCTGAGACAGAGCAAAAAGCGCGTGAGCTCGGAATTTCCGAAAAAGTGATTTTTACAGGAATCAGGCATGATGCGCAGAATTTTATGTCTGCTTTTGAGACGATGATATTCCCTTCGTTCTTCGAAGGGCTTCCGCTTACTCTTGTTGAGGCGCAGGTAGCAGGCCTTCCGATTTTGATGGCGGATACGATTACCGATAAGGTGATAGTGACGAAGGGACTTGTAGAAGCCAAGGCGCTGGATGATGGTGCTGAGAGCTGGGCGAAGCGCGCAGTCGAAATTAGGGTGAAGAGTGAAGGATCAGATCGGAGCTGCCAGAGGGAGAGTATTCGGGAGCACGGGTATGATCTGGAGCAGCTTGTTGCTTGGTATGAAGAGTTCTTGGAAAGTGTTGTGAGGGAGTGACCCCTCATCCGGCGCTTCGCGCCACCTTCCCCCCAAGGGGAAGGCATAAAGGAAGATGGTATGAAGATTATTTTTCATTTAAACAGCATGGGAAGGGGAGGTGCTGAGCACGTAGTCAGCATCCTTGCCAGGAAGTTCTCGGAGGCAGGGCACGAGGTAATCGTGGCGACGCAGTGGTTTTCCGAGAATGAGTATGAGCTGGGTGAAAAAGTAAAGAGAATATCGGTGGGACTTACCGAGACAGATGATGGCAAGAGCCGCATAAGCAAGGCGTTTCTTAGGCTTTCAAGACTCAGGGAGTGTTTTAAGAGGGAGAAGCCGGACCTTGTTATATCCTTTTGCGCTAAGGCTAACTTCAGGGCGGCCTTCAGTCTGTTCGGAATGAAGACACCGCTTATAGTTTCTGTAAGAAATAATCCTGTGGAGGATTATAAGGGGCATTTTATAGCCACGAAGTATATGGAAAAAAAGGCAGCAGGCTGCGTTTTTCAGACGCCTGATGCCATGAGCTTTTTCTCAAAGGGGCTTCAGAAGAGATCGAGGATTATATTTAATCCGCTGGATGAAGAGTATCTTAATATAACAAGCGATATGGTACCGGCTGCGGGTGAGAGATCCAAGAGAATCGTGAACGTCGGACGGATATCCGCTCAAAAGAATCAGCTGTTATTATTGAAGGCTTTTAGCAAGATAGCTGATAAGTATCCTGATTACACTCTGGAAATATACGGAGATTTTCAGGAGTCGGAGCTTCTTGATGAAATAACAGCTTTTATCAATGAAAAAGGCTTAAAAGAAAGGGTTTCGGTAATAGAGCCGACAAGTAAACTAAAGGAAAAGATTATGGATGCAGCGCTTTTTGTGCTTTCATCGGACTTCGAGGGAATGCCAAATTCGCTTATAGAGGCTATGGCGATGGGGATTCCATCAATATCAACCGATTGCCCCTGCGGAGGATCGAGACTTTTGATAGACAGCAGGAGATCCGGAATTCTTGTGCCCGTCAGGGATGAGGAAGCACTGGCAGCAGCGATGGACAGGGTACTTTCCGATAATGAGCTTTCAGACAAGCTTTCGCGCAATGCCATGAAGATAACAGACAGGGTTCAGCCTGACAAAATATGCAGAGAATGGGAGGAGTTTATCGATTATGCCAAAGGGAACAAATCAGAAACTTAAACTTTATTATCTCGCAAAAATTCTGTTGGAGCAGACGGATGATGAACATGGTCTCACCATGCCGGATATCCTTGAGGAACTGGACAGGTATGAGGTGAGCGCTGACAGAAAGAGCATTTACACCGATATAGAGGCTCTTAATGATATCGGCCTTGATGTTGTGGGCGAAAAGAGCGGTAAATACTTTGTCTATCACATCGGGAGCAGAAGATTTGAGCTCGCGGAGCTTAAACTCCTTGTGGATGCGATTGGCTCTTTCAAATTCATTACGGAGAAAAAATCAAATGCTCTTATTAAGAAGCTGACGACTCTTGCCAGCACCTATGAGGCAACCCAGCTGGAGAGACAGCTTGCCGTGCAGGGCAGAGTGAAGACCATGAACGAGAGCATATATTATACGGTCGATGAGATTCACAGTGCGATTTCCGAGAATAAGAAGATCAGCTTCAAATACATGACCTGGGATACGGATAAGAAGCTTGTTCCGAGGAAAGCTGAGCCATATGTGATCAGCCCTTGGCGTCTTACCTGGAATGATGAGAATTATTATCTTATCGCTTTTGATTCCGAGTCCGGCAAGATCAAGCACTACCGCGTGGATAAGATGGATAAGATAGAGATCCTTGATGAGAGAAGAGAGGGAAAAGAGCATTTTAAGGCCTTTGACCTTGCAGCCTATACAAACAGAGCTTTCGGAATGTTCGGCGGCGAGGGAACAATGGTTACTCTTACTGTCAAGGATGAGATGGTCGGCGTTATTATCGACAGGTTCGGGAAGAATATCACGATTAAGCCTTCCAAGAAAAAGGGATGGTCAGATGCGAGGGTTGAGGTTGCTGTCAGTGACCAGTTTTTCGGATGGATATTTGGACTTGGGACGTCAGTAAAAATAACCGCACCTGCTTCTGTGGTAAAAGCATACAAGACAGAGATTAATAATCTGTCAGAATTCTACAAATAGTCAATTCTTTACTATATTATTATGTGTTATAATTTTGTCGCTTTTTTAGGAGGTTTATTATGAAGAAGGACAAAATTAAACCAATGCTTTTTTCCGTGATTAAGAAATACACGAAAAAGCAATTCACCACTGATGTAATATCAGGTATCATCGTAGCTATTATTGCGCTTCCGTTGTCAATAGCCCTGGCGCTTGCTTCAGGAGTAGGCCCTGAGGAAGGTCTTTACACCGCGATCGTTGCGGGATTCATTATTTCCTTCCTCGGAGGCAGCAGGGTTCAGATAGCAGGTCCCACCGCAGCTTTCGCAACCATCGTTGCGGGAATAGTTGCAAAGGACGGAATGGAAGGTCTTATGATGGCAACCATCATAGCCGGAATTCTCCTTATTCTGATGGGATTGTTAAAACTCGGAAGTCTTATCAAATTCATTCCCTATACAATTACAACCGGTTTTACCGCGGGTATAGCAGTGACAATCCTTATCGGACAGATTAAGGATTTCCTTGGTCTTACGTACCCCAAGGGAACCGTGACAATCGAAACCACCGAGAAGCTGGAAGCCATCGTGAAGAATATCGCAACCATCAATTATCAGGCTGTGATAGTCGGAGTGGTTTGTCTTGCCATTCTTATAATATGGCCCAGATTTTTTGAAAAGATTCCCGCATCACTTATAGCTGTAATCGCCGGAATTGTTATGGTAAAATTCCTTGGACTTAAGGTTAATACCATCGGAGATCTTTACACAATTCACGCAGGTCTTCCTAAGTTCCACACACCGACCATCAGCTGGGGACTTATCAGAGGATCTTTCTCAAATGGCTTTACAATTGCAATTCTTGCAGCAATTGAATCACTGCTTTCCGCTGTGGTTGCAGACGGTATGATAGGCTCACATCACAGATCAAACATGGAGCTTATAGCACAGGGCTGCGGTAACATCGGATCCGTTCTCTTCGGAGGAATTCCCGCAACAGGTGCTATCGCAAGAACAGCTGCAAATATCAAGAACGGTGGTAGAACTCCTATCGCAGGTATTGTTCACTCAATAGTTCTTTTACTCGTTCTTGTGGTGCTTATGCCCCTCGCAGCGCTTATTCCGATGCCCACAATTGCAGCTATTTTGTTCCAGGTAGCCTACAATATGTGTCAGTGGAGACCTTTCACACATCTGTGTAAGACAGCTCCCAAGAGCGACATTATTGTCCTTGTTACAACCTTTGTCCTCACAGTAGTATTTGATCTTGTTGTAGCTATCGAAGTTGGTATGGTTCTTGCATGTCTGCTCTTCATGAAGAGAATGAGCGAGGAGTCAACGGTTCGCGGCTGGACATATATTGATCCGGACGACGCTGACGTTAACGCAGAGGATCCTGACAGTATTGACCTCAGAGTTGTTCCTAAGCACGTTCGTGTTTACGAGATTTCAGGTCCTATGTTCTTCGGAGATGCAGATGCTCTTGCGGAAATCACCACTAAGGATTTCACAAAGAGTCTTGTTATCAGAATGAGAAGTGTACCTGCCCTTGATGCGACAGCGATGCGTTCACTCGAGATGCTTTATGAAAACTGCAAGAAGAAGGGTGTTCGTCTCATTTTCTCACATGTTAACGAGCAGCCCATGAGAACAATGGAGAAGGATGGCTTCGTAGAAAGAGTTGGCCGCGAGAACTTCGCCGCCCACATAGACGAGGCCCTTGAAAAAGCCTCTCATTGATGAGTAATACGGCCCGGAGAGTAGAGCATCTGCGATTCCTATCTCGTTGCAAAAAACGCATAATCGATAGAAATCGCAGACACTCTATCCCCGGGCCTTACGTTATTTAATCCCTGGGTTTGAAGTAGAAGTTGCCCTGAACTCTGTCGGTGCGGATTGAGTTGATAAAGGCGCCGGGGTCCAGATCTTTGATGGCGGGGATGAGCTTTCTTGTGTCAGAGGCACTTACAACGGAGTAGACAACCATTTTGTTGTTGTGCTCGAAGGAACCCTCGCCGTGCATAAGCGTGGCACCGTGGTTGGCAATCTTATAGATCAGCTCGCATACCTCGGCGGGCTTGTCCGTGATAATGAAAAGAGTTTGCTGCTGGTAGGTTCTGTACATAACGTGAAGAACCTGAGTGGCAACATACTGGAAAATGATGGAATACAGAGCCTTGTCCCAACCAAAGAGAAAGCCTGCGACTGTAAGGATCACACAGTTTCCCGCAAGGATTATGGGGAAAGCATCAATACCTTTTCTCTGAGATAAAAAGATTGAGATAAAGTCGGTACCGCCGCTGGTGGCATCAACCATGAGGCAGATGGAAAGTGACACACCTGCGAAGATGCCGCCGAAAATGGCGATAAGGAGCGGATCATTGGTGATGTAAAGCTCCGGAATCATATCTACGAAGAAACCGTTTGTGAGCACCATGATCATTGAATATAATGTAAATTTTTTGCCGATATAACGAAAACCAATATAGATGGGAATGATGTTGAGCACTACGTTGATGGGCGTATACGGAATTTTCGTATTAAAATACTTAAGCGCGATACGCTGAATTATAATGGTGAGTCCCTGGGCTCCGCCCGGGTAGAGACCACCTGCGTTTACGAAGGTCTGTATGTTAAGTGCCATCAGAAAAGCAGCCAAAAGAACTACTACAAGTCTGATGCTGCCTCTCCTGAAGTCCAATTTCATAATTGAAATCTCCCTACAAAACGTGTATTTGAAATACATTACCTATAGGTTATAATACATTATTGGAGTAGTGATTTGCAAATCGGAAAATGCGAAAAAATCATGCGTTTTGCAATTATTTAAAACAAGGTTAACTATATTTTTTCAAGAATAGGAATAAGATGACAAATTCAGTTAAGAAAGGAAGACAGGGTATCTACAGTCTTTTCATAAAAAGGCTCATAGATATCATTCTCTCACTTCTGGTGTTGGTCTGCTTTTCATGGCTATACCTGATACTCGCGATTTTAGTACGCGTTAAGCTGGGAAGCCCGGTTATTTTTAAACAGCCGCGCCCGGGTAAGGATGAGAAGGTCTTCAATCTGTACAAATTCAGAACAATGACAGACAAGAGGGACGAGAACGGCAACCTTCTTCCCGATGAGGACAGGCTTCCGGAGTTTGGTAAAAAGCTCCGTGCCACAAGCCTTGATGAACTCCCGGAGTTCATCAATATTTTAAAAGGGGATATGAGTTTTGTCGGTCCAAGACCTCTTCTCGTTAAATATCTTCCTTTATATAATGAAGAACAAAAGAGAAGGCATGACGTTCGCCCCGGTCTTACGGGATGGGCGCAGGTCAACGGAAGAAACCTTCTTAGCTGGGAGGACCGCTTTGAGAAGGATGTCTACTACGTCGACCATCTTTCATTTTTGATGGATCTTAAGATTGTCTTTATGACAGTGGCTGTTGTATTCAAACACGATGATATCAACAGCGCCACTGATGCAACTATGGAGGCCTTCACCGGCACTCCGCCCAAGAAAGAAGAGTAAAAATGAATATTTTATTTACAAGCGTCGGAAGGCGCTGCGAACTTTTAAAAGATTTCAGACAGACACTCGGAGATAAGCTAAGGATCGTTGTTACGGATAACAGTCCCTATGCACCGGCTCCGGCCTTTGCCGATACGGCTTACAGAGTGCCGCTTATTACGGATGAAAACTATATTCCGATCATTCTCGAGATATGTAAAAAGGAAAAAATAGATGCAATAACAACTCTCATCGATCCCGAGATTTCTATTCTCGCCGATAACAGAGAGAAATTTGAGGAGCTTGGAGTTACTGTCCTTGCGCCTTACAAGGAGACCGCGGATCTTTGCTTCAATAAATTCGAGATGTTTAAGTATCTTAAGGAAAACGGTGTTCCGACAGTACTTACCTTCGGAACCTTTGCTGAGTTCAAGGAGAGCTACGACAAGGGCGAGATCAGCCTTCCTGTTTTTATTAAGCCCAGATGCGGAAGTGGAAGCGTTGGCGCGAGGAAGGTAGAGAGCATAGAGCTTCTTGAGGAGCTTACAGCCAGAAGTCCCGAGCTCATTATTCAGGAGTTTATGGACGGAAAGGACATGGATGCGGATATTTATGTTGACACCTTAACCCATGAGCCGGTTGCGATTTTTTCCAAAAAGAAGATATCAACTACCATTGGAGGAGCCAACAAAACCATCTCCTTTAAGGATGAGGCCCTCTTTGAGTTTGTTAAAAAGGCCATGAAGGTGTTCAAGTTTAACGGACCTCTGGATATGGATCTTTTTTACAAGGATGGTCAGTATTATCTCTCGGAGATTAATCCCAGATTCGGCGGGGCTTATCTCCATGCTTACGGCGCGGGTGTTGACTTCCCTTCACTTATTTATACAAATGTTGTGGAGAAGAAGGCGAACGAATCGATTATCGGTCAGTACGAAGAGGACGTCTGCATGCTCATGTATGACAGCGTTGTAATAGAAAAGCTCTCCAATCTCGAGGGCAACATGCAGGAGATAAACTAAGAACCATTATTGAAGGATCGTGAAAATATGACAATACTGATTCTTACAAATTATGCAAATGGGTTATACCTTTTCAGGAAAGAGCTTCTTAAGTCATTTCTGGATGCGGGGCATATTGTTCTTATATCCGTTCCTTATGATGAGAACTGTAAGAAACTGGAAAAATACTGCACCCGGCTTATTGATACTCCCCTGGAGAGGCATGGCAGCAATCCGATTCATGATATAGACCTGTTCAACAGATATAATTCCCTTATGAGGGAGCTTAGGCCCGATGTGGTGCTTACCTACACGATAAAGCCTAACTTATATGGCGGGCTTGCCGCAAGATTTCAGAAGATCCCATATATCACAAATATCACGGGACTAGGGATGGCTATTGAAAACGGCGGTTTTATGAGTAAAGTCCTGATAACTCTTTACAGGAGTGCCACAAAAGGTGCAAAGAAGGTCTTTTTCCAGAATGAGAGAAACAGAAAGTTCATGCAGGACAGAGGCGTTGCGCTTCATAACAGCGGGCTTCTTCCGGGATCGGGTGTCAACCTTGATGAGCATCCCTTCAGAGCCTATCCGCTGGAGAATGACGGAATACACATTCTTGCGGTCATCAGGGTGATGAAGGACAAGGGAATAGCAGAATTTTTAGAGGCTGCGGATATCATTTCGAAGAAGCATGAGAACGTGTTCTTCGACCTTGTCGGCGAGTACGAGGAGGATGAGAGGCAGATCTACGAGCCTATGATAGCTGAACTTGTGAAAAAGGGCAGCCTAACCTATCACGGACATCTCGACACGGTGGAACCCATTATGGATAAGAGCCACATAATCGTGCATCCTTCTTATCATGAGGGCATGTCGAATGTGCTTCTGGAGGCAGCAGCCTGCGGAAGGCCGATTCTATGCAGCAATATACATGGGTGCATAGAAGCTCTCGATGGCGAAAACAGCGGTTTTGCTTTTGAACCAAAGAGTACAGAGGCGCTTGTTGCAGCGATTGAGCGGATTCTGGCACTTTCTGAAAAAGACAGGGTAAAAATGGGCCGGGCCGGAAGATTGTATATTGAACAGAATTTTGACAGAAGAATTGTCACAGACGCTTATAGGGCGGAACTTGAGAGCCTGTGAGTTTGACAGACATAGTATAATAGTAGAGTAAATATATTTTTAGGAGAAAGAAAAATGAGTTTGTACGAAAAACTCCTTGCAGGCGAGGAGAAGCTTTCACTTGTAGGACTTGGTTATGTAGGAATGCCCATTGCGGTAGCATTCGCTAAGAAGATAAAGGTTGTAGGCTACGATTTCAATGCTGAAAAGGTAGCACTTTACAAAAAGGGAATCGATCCCACCAGAGAGGTCGGGGACGATGCGATTAAGAAGACAGAGGTTGACTTTACTGCCGATCCCGAGAAGCTTCGCGAGTGCAGATTTCATATCGTAGCGGTTCCGACACCGGTTAATGACGATCACACACCTGATCTTACACCCGTTGAGAGTGCCAGCAGAACACTTGGAAAGTACCTGACAAAGGGCTCCATTGTTGTATACGAGTCAACGGTTTATCCCGGAGTTACAGAGGATGTCTGCGTTCCGATTCTTGAGAAGGAGTCAGGACTTAAGTGCGGCGTCGATTTCAAGGTTGGTTACTCACCCGAGCGTATCAATCCCGGTGACAAGGTTCACAGACTTGAGACTATAGTGAAAATCGTATCCGGTATGGATAAGGAGACCCTCGAGGAGGTTGCAAACGTTTATAAGCTTGTGGCTCTCGCAGGTGTTCACGAGGCAGAGACCATTAAGGTTGCAGAGGCTGCAAAGGTTATCGAGAACAGCCAGAGAGATATCAATATCGCATTCATGAACGAGCTTTCAATGATCTTCCATCGCATGGGAATTGACACCAAGAGCGTTCTTGAGGCAGCAGGTACGAAGTGGAACTTCCTCAACTTCAAGCCCGGTCTCGTAGGCGGTCACTGCATAGGTGTAGATCCTTACTACCTCACCTATAAGGCTGAGGAGCTCGGCTATCACAGCCAGATCATTCTTTCAGGTCGCCGTATCAACGATGATATGGGAAAATATATTGCGGAGTCCTGTGTTAAGAATCTTATTGCCCAGGACCTCAATGTAAGACATGCAAGAGTAGGTATTCTTGGTTTTACCTTCAAGGAGAACTGTCCTGATACACGTAATACCAAGGTTATCGATATTTACAATGAACTTCAGGAATACGGAATCTCACCTATCGTGGTAGATCCGCAGGCCGACAGCGATGAGGCTAAGCGTCTCTATGGAATCTCCTTCAATACAATGGACGATTTCAAGGATATGGATGCGGTTATCGTTGCGGTTGCTCATGAGGACTTCCTCGGAATTACCACTGAGGATATCAAGAAGTGGTACAATCCCGAGCACAAGAGAAGAGTATTCCTTGATATAAAGGGTATCTATGACAAGAACAGCTTCGATCCTTCAGAGTTCTCATATTGGAGACTTTGATGACGAGGCAGTTATAAGCAAAAACAAATGGGGGATATGCCGCCACCGCAGCGTGGCGGCGTTATTGTATGAAGATTGTAATCAGACTTGATGATTTTTCTCCGGGTATGGATATGGGGAAATTTAGGCGGTTTAAGAGGCTTCTTGATGAGTATCATATCAAGCCTCTTATTGGCGTTGTTCCGGAAAACCGGGATCCCAAGCTGGATGCCTTTCGTGATGAGCTTGAGGAGGATAATAAGAAGCCAAAGGGCAGAGAGGAGCTTCCCGATGATAAGATTCGCGAGGAGGACTATCCTTTCTGGCATCTTGTAAGGAATCTTCAGTCCGAGGGCTGGATAATTGCCATGCACGGGCTACATCATGTGTATACCACCAAGAAGGGTGGAATGCTGCCTCTCAATAAGCAATCCGAGTTTGCGGGTATTGATCTGGAGAAACAGATTGATATGATAGCTGAGGGAAAGCGTATCCTTGGTGGACATGGTATAGCTACCGACTTTTTCATGGCACCGAGCCACAGCTACGATAAGAATACTATGACTGCTCTTGCTGAAAACGGATTCAGAAGAATAACAGATGGTTTCGGAAAGAGAGCATACAGAAGATTTGATATGACTTTCTATCCGATTTCATTTAAGAAGGATGCGGTGCTTAAGGATGAATCCGAGGGATACACAACCTTTGTTATTCATACCAATACCTTAAATGGTGACGATTTTGCCTACTATGAGAAGGTATTTGCCAGCGGAAAAGTAGTGAGCTGGGATGAATGGCTTTTGGAGGAGCCTGCGGAGGCTTCTGATTTACAGGGAATTAAAGAATATCTAATGGCACGCTTTAAATATATCGCCGTGCATAAAAGGTGGTAAAGATGGCGCAACCGATAAGAATATTACATGTTTTTGGAACACTGGGACTTGGCGGAGCGGAGAGCCGCATCATGGATCTGTACAGGCATATCGACAGAGAGCGTGTACAGTTTGACTTTTTGGTGCATGCGGATGCTGATCCAACCGGGAAGAAGTGCCCCACATCAGATGAACTTATGCTGGTGAGAAAGCCGGATTATTTTGATGATACTGTAAAAAAACTGGGCGGAAATATCTATGCAGTTCCCAGATTTCATGGGACAAATGCAAGGGATTACAAGAATGCCATAAGGATGTTCTTTATGCAGCACAGGGGAGAATGGAAGATGGTGCAAGGCCATATGACAAGTACGGCTGCCATTTATCTCCCGATCGCCAAGAGCTGTGGGATAGGAACTACCATAGCACATGCGAGAAGTGCCGGTGTTGATCCCGGATTAAAGGGCGTTGTGACAAAAATAATCAGGGCACCTCTTGCAAAAGAGGATACCTGTGATCTGAGATTTGCCTGCACGGAGAACGCTGCAAGGTCGGTATTTGGCGATACCATGACTGATGAGGGCCTTGTAAGGATTATTCCAAATGCTATTGATCTCAAGAGATTTGTTTATAATCAGGAAGTAAGAGATAAGATAAGAAAAGAGCTGGGACTCTCCAATGCCATCATAATCGGGCACGTGGGGAGATTCCATTATGCCAAAAATCATGAGTATTTGCTTAAGGTATTTGCCGAATTTCTGCGAATCCTTAACCATGATGATGCCAATTCCTTCAGTATGCTCCATGGAATGAGGATAAGGCTTCTCATGCTGGGAGAGGGCTCCCTGATGGATACCATGAAACAGCTGGCGGTAGATCTTCATATAGAAAAACACGTGATATTTTGTGGTAATAAGTCCAATGCCAATGAGTACTATCAGGCGATGGATTATTTTCTCTTCCCTTCGAGGTACGAGGGACTTCCGGGAACTGTTGTTGAGGCACAGGCAGCAGGACTTCAGTGTCTTGTCTCTGATTCAATAACACCTGAAGTTGATATAACTCCTCTTGCAAGCAGGATGAGTATTGAGGAACCTCCGGCTATGTGGGCGAGGAAGATTCTAAATGACCTTATGCTCAGGGATTACTCCGAAGGAGAGGATGAAAACGCGCTTCCTATCGGGGACAGAGAGGCCTCATCAGAGCCTTTGACAGCTATGATCAGAGAGGCTGGTTTCGATGTACGGACTCAGGCAGAGCATTTGCAGAGCTTTTATTTAACGGGAAGATTTTGATAAGGTACCGGTTCATGTGCGGAATATGCGGATTTTTTTCCAAAAACAGAATAACAGAAGATGAGCTGCGTATCATGAACAATACCATGATTCACAGAGGCCCCAATGATAACGGCGTGGAGCTCTACCCGGGGAAAGATGGCTACACCATAGGCTTTGCCCAGAGAAGACTCTCGATAAACGATTTGTCGCCCTTGGGACATCAGCCGATGAATTCTGCGGATGATAGAATATCAGTTGTTTTCAATGGGGAGATTTACAATTTCCTGGAGCTGAAGGAAGAACTTAAGGGCTATCCTTTTAAATCAACCTGTGATACAGAGGTTATTCTCGCAGGATACCTTAAGTGGGGCAAGGATTTGCCGCAGCATATACATGGTATGTTTGCGATTGCTCTCTATGACAGGGAGACGGATGAGCTGCTTCTTATCAGGGACAGGATTGGTAAAAAGCCTTTGTATTACTGGTATGAAGCCGGAAATATTGTATTTGGCTCGGAGCTTAAGCCCATTATGAAGTGCCCGGGCTTTAAGGGGGATATCAGAAAGTCGATAATTCCGCGATATCTGTATCAGCAATATATAAATGCCCCTGAGAGCATTTTTGAGAATGTATGGCAGGTTGAACCCGGACAGATGCTGGTTTTCAAAAACGGTGAGGTTACAAAGACCGGATACTGGAGCATTAAGGAAGCCTATAAAAAGGGATCGGTTTCCATGATAGAAGATTACAGCGAGGCGAAGGCAGGGCTTAAAAAACGCCTTCAAAAGTCGGTAGCTGACCGAATGATAGCGGATGTTCCTCTTGGAGCATTTTTGTCAGGTGGCTATGATTCTTCGCTTATAACAGCGCTTGCTCAGGAACACAGTGATTCACCGGTGAAGACTTTCAGTATCGGCTTTAATGTTCCGGAGTATAACGAAGCCGAGTTTGCAAAGAAGGTGGCGGAGCATCTTGGAACAGATCACACAGAGCTGTATATAGATGAGGCAGAGATGCTCGAGCTTGTGGACAGTATTCCGGATTACTATGATGAGCCCTTTGCGGATGAGTCACAGATACCGACCATGCTTGTGTGTAAGCTTGCAAGGCAGAAGGTGACAGTTGCTCTGTCGGGAGATGGCGGAGACGAGTTTTTCTGCGGATATAATGTATATGAGCATGTGGCGAAGGCCAGGGAGCTTGACCTCTTGGGCGGAGTTGTGAGCGGTGTAGGGCAGATTCCGGTAGGAAAGAATAAGCTTCTTACTAAGCTTCCGATAAAAGTGCAGGCGGTTGCAAATAACCGTGATCCCGAGACCAAGACTCAGATATCTTCTCCTGCATATATTCCCGCGGCTCACGCCTTTGTTACGGGAATTGAGGAACCGGATCAAAAGCTTACCTATGAGCAGTATGTAAACCGCAGATTCGGAGAGAGCGGACTTTTTCCGTGTCAGTATCCCGTGGAGTCCTCCTATGAGGTGGATGACTGGCAGGTAAGGCGCATGCTTCTTGATATGGACACCTATCTTCCCAGTGATATTCTTGTGAAGATGGACAGAGCTTCGATGAAATATTCGCTTGAGTGCAGATGTCCTATTATGGATACGGCTGTTATGGAATACAGTTTTTCCATACCACATGGTTTTAAATATATGAACGGAGATAAGAAGCATATCCTTAAAGATATTGCTTATGACTATATACCGAAGGAACTACTGGACAGGCCCAAGAAGGGCTTTGGAGTTCCGATGGATGCCTGGCTTAGAGGCCCCTTGAGAGATAGTCTCATTGATTTAAGTAACGAGAGTTATCTTAAAAAACAGGGGATATTTAATCCCGAATACACGTCTTCTTTTATCAGAAATTATCTTGAAAAAGGTGACGGCGGTGCTTCGACGGGCGCCAACTTCTCCAGACTTTCCTGGAGTTTTCTGAGTTTCCAAAAGTGGTATGAGAGGTACTTATGACAGGTGGCGGTAAGCTGAGAAAAAAGCATATTGCTATGTATATAGGATCGCTGAACAAGGGCGGTGCCGAGCGCGTTATGTGTAACCTTGCCGAGTATTTTTACAGCATAGGTTATAAGGTTACGCTTGCGACCACCTATCTGTCCGATGACGAGTACGAGCTCCCCGATGCCGGATGGAAAGTTCTTGAGGACGAGGATGACGAGAATGCTGTTAAGGTTTTAAGTCCCGATGAAACGGAGAGGTATGTTGACCTTACGGGCGGAGTTCCGATGGGAATCGGACGTGTATTTACTGCACTTATGCCCTACGAGCAGGGAAACAGACTGCAGAATTTTCATAGGAGAATTCAGAAGCTGACAAATACCTGGGAGAGAATAAAGCCCGATCTGATACTGTCATTTCTTGGAAAAAACAATGTTATGGCGATACAATCAGCGCTGGGACTTGATATACCCGTGGTGGTTTCGGTGAGGGCAACACCTTCGGAGGAATATGCGGGAACCGGCCTTAATCTTGCTATGAAGACTTTGTTTCCGGGGGCTGCGGGAGTTGTGGTTCAGACCAATGGGGCGATGGATTATTTCGGTTCACTGATAAAGACGAAATGTAAAGTCCTTCCAAATGCAGTCAATGAAGAATTCATAGGACACGACATCGTTCCCTTTGATGAGCGTAAAAAGGTAATAGTATCAGTAGGAAGACTTGATGAAAACAAGAACCAGAAGATACTTATAAATGCTTTTTCCTATGCTGTAAAGAAATATCCGGACTACAGGCTGGTTCTCTATGGCGACGGACCTACAAGAGACCTCTTGGAGAGACTCTGCAGGAGCCTTGGAATTCTTGATGAGACCGGTAAAGGCGCTGCCGGTAAGGTAACCTTCATGGGTAGTGTTGACAGGATTGCCGACAGAATCGCGGAGGCAGAGATATTTGTGCTGACATCCAGAACTGAGGGTATGCCCAATGCACTAATAGAGGCGATGGCCCTCGGACTTTGCTGTATTTCTACGGACTGTCCCTGCGGAGGCCCGGCAGATCTCATAGTTAATGGTAGGAACGGGATACTGATTCCCATGGAGAGCGATGTAAACATGGCGATGAATATTTTCCATGCGTTGGAGCGTATAATGGAGGATCCTACGATTGCCAGAAAGATGGCGGCATCTGCCCTTGAAGTCAGGGATAAGTATAACCCGCAGGTAATAAATGAGATGTGGCGCAAATATTTTGAAGAATTGATGTAAGAGATTTTTTATAAAAAATATTGATATTAAAGGAGATAGCGGATGCAGTTTAACTCATATATTTTCATACTGTGCTTTTTGCCGCTGTCTCTTATTTTATATTTTCTTTTCCATGATATGGGGAAGAAAAAGATGGCGATGACATCACTTCTGTTGATGTCGCTTTGGTTTTACGGATATTTTAATCCCTACTATCTTGCAATTATCTGCAGCAGTATTGTCGTAAACTATCTGCTGTCCAGAGCCATGAGTAAATACAGAAGGCCATGTTTGATAGCAGGCGTTCTTTTTAATGTAGGACTGATTTTTTATTTTAAGTACTACGATTTCTTTATCGAAAATGTTAATAGCGTTTTCGGAACCGGTTTTAATCTCAGGCATATAGTATTGCCGCTTGGAATCAGCTTTTTTACCTTTCAGCAGATATCCTTTATCGTGGATTCCTACAAGGGTGAAACCGGCGACTATTCATTTCTCGAATATGCGCTGTTTGTGTCATATTTCCCTCAGTTGGTGGCAGGTCCTATAGTACTCCATTCCGAGCTCATTCCGCAGTTCAGAGATGAAAAAAAGCACAGGATTAACTATGAAAACTTATGCCGCGGAATTATGCTGTTTTCAAGGGGACTTGCCAAAAAGATGCTGATTGCGGACACCTTCGGAAAAGCTGTGGACTTTGGCTTTTCGCAGGCAGCTCTTATTCCGGTGGGAGAGGGTGCTCTGACAATTCCCGAGATAATTATTGTTATGTTATCCTACACCTTCCAGATTTACTTTGATTTCAGCGGTTACAGCGATATGGCAACGGGACTTGGTGCGATGTTCAACCTGGATATTCCGATGAACTTCAATTCACCCTACAAGGCAATATCCATCGCAGGTTTCTGGAAGCGCTGGCACATGACACTTACAAGATTCCTTACGAATTATATTTATATTCCGCTCGGCGGTAACCGGAAGGGGAAGCTTCGAACTTATATAAATACACTTGTTGTTTTTCTGGTGAGCGGAATCTGGCACGGTGCGAACTGGACATTTATTCTGTGGGGTGTATTCCACGGATTGTTTCAGTGCATCAACAAGCTTACGCACGGAATATACAAGTCGGTTTGCGATAATGCCGCAAAACTCCCGGCGGGTAAGGTTTTTGCCGGAATAATAAAGACCGTTAGCTGGATAATAACATTTGGTATATTAAATGTGCTGTGGCTTCTTTTCAGAGCTGACAGCGTAGAGCAGTGGCTTCAGATTTTAAGAAGACTCTTTGTGCTCAATCTCGATGTGAGATCTGAGCTTATCGAGGGCTTCAGAATCCCGAGATTCAGATATGTATTGTCTGCGCTTCATCTGCCTGATACTGATAACGTGGTACTTCTTACGGGATGCGCCCTTTCGATGATTGCGGCTCTTCTGATATGCCTTTGCTGCAAAAACAATTATGGGAGAAAGTACAAGACAGATGCGGTTTCTCTCGTATTTACATGGGTGATTCTCATGGTTTGCATAGTTTCCATGAGTTCAATCTCTACATTTTTATATTTCAACTTTTAATCGGAGCAGAACTTTGTTATGAAAAGCAAAAAATGGTTTTTCTCCATCTTAATATTGTCTGTGGTTTCACTGATCCTGATAGCGGGACTGGTGTTTTTTGTGGACCCGTTTTTCCATTACAGAGCACCGAATCCCAAATTCTTCTATAAGCTTTATGATGAGAGATCGCAAAACGATGGTATAACAAAGCACTTCGACTACGACGCCATAATAACCGGGACCTCAATGGCAGAGAATTTCAAGGCATCGCAGTTGGAAGAGGGACTTGGCTTTAAGACCATAAAGGTGCCCTATTCGGGAGCTACCTATAAGGAGATAAATGACAACCTGGAGGTGGCTTATAGGAGCGGACATAACCCGCGTTATGTTTTAAGGCCTCTTGACTACACGCTTCTTGTAAGAGACAAGGATGAGCTAAGAGATGATATGGGTGAATATCCCTACTGGCTTACAAACGATATTATCTGGGATGATGTGAAATATCTTTTGAATAAGGATGTAATCGTAAGATATACAATACCTGCCATACTTGGATATTTTCAGGGGAAAAACCCCGGATATACAAATTTTGATGAATACAGTTTTACCGACGGGGAAAATATTTACGGAAAAGACCATGTTCTCCTCGGGAGAAAGAAATTTAAGGAGCCCGAAAAGTATTATCTTCCATCCGATGAAGATATGAAGATGCTCGAGGAAAATATAGAGCAGAACGTCGTTGCGCTTGCCAGAAAGCACCCCGAGACTACATTTTTATATTTCTTCCCGCCTTATTCGATGGCATACTGGGGAGCAGTTAAGGAGGATGGAGAGCTCGATAATCTGTTAATATATAAAGAGAGAGCAATAGAGCTTATGCTCGAATGTGATAACATACATATTTACAGTTTTACTACTCATACGGACATCACCGCTGACCTTGACAGATACAGGGATCAGGCGCATTACGATTATGATGTGAATTGTATGGTGATGGATACTATAATAAAATATGAGAACGGCTATGAAAACACTGACATGTTCTCGGTATCCGACAGAATTACGAAGGATAATGTCATAGAATACGTGGCAGCCGAGAGCGTACTGTTGAGTGAGTTTGATTACAACTCACTGATCAAATGACGGAGCAGTTATGAAGGATATCAGCCATTTTTATTACAAGGGAATAGAACCGGAGAGGCAGCCTCTCGTTACGGTTGCCATATCCTGCTATGATGTCGAGAAGTATATTTCAAGATGCATAGAGTCCGTACTTGCGCAGACGTATTCCAACCTGGATATTCTGATTCTGGATGACGGATCCAGGGACAGAACCGGCAATATCTGTGACTATTATCAGACGCAGGATTCCAGGATAAGGGTGGTGCATCAGAGCAATCAGGGCCCCGGAACCGCAAGGAATTATCTGCTTGATATGGCTTTCGGAGACTTCATTGCGTTTCTTGACGGCGATGATTATGTTGAGAAATACATTTATGAGTACATGGTCAGTGCAATCCTTGAGACACAGTGTCCGCTGGCTATCTGTAAGTATTATGAGAATAAGGAAGAGGATCCTGTAAAACGATATCAGCTTACTGAGGACATGCGTGCAAACAGACTTAGGATAATTCCGAGGGACGAACTTATCACCGGACTTATTGAGGAATCAGATGAACTTCCTGTCAGAAGTATGGTATGGAACAAGCTTTATCACAGAAGCATTCTGGAAGAGAGACGGTTCCCGGGAGTGATGTTTTACGAAGATAAACTGTTTACACTTCAGGTTCTCGGAGATGTGGAAGAGGCTGTGTTCATTGACACGCCGCTTTATCATTATATAATAGACAGAAAAGAAGGTCTAAGAACACAGGCGGGATTTTTCTGCATTTTTTCAGAGTGGCTTCCGTCACTACGGGATGCGAGGAACTATCTGTGCAGCATAGGCAGGGAAGATCTGGCCTGGTCACAGGATTATCTGAAATATAAGCAGCTTCTCGATTACTATTCTGAGGCCAAGCGTGACAAACTTGGTGATAAAAGTAAGTATCTTCCGGATATAACAGCGGAAATCGAGAAATGCAAAGATTCCTTTGACAAAATATACGGGTGCAGGATTGCTGACCCGAAGGAAAAAAAGCGCATGCAAAAGTTTTTGGAGCATCGCTGGACTTACGATCATTTCTATCTTAGATGATAATAATACATAATAAAAAGACGCAGGGGGAAGTATGATAATAATCAGAATGATGGGCGGTCTGGGTAACCAGATGTTTCAGTACGCCCTTTATCTTCAGCTGAAGGCATTGGGGAAAGAAGTCAAAATCGATGATGTATACGGGTTCAGGGATGATCCCCAGAGAGACCCGGTACTTGAAAAAATGTACGGAATAACTTATACGAAGGCTTCTGATGCAGAAGTTGTGGATATTACGGATTCGCATCTTGATATTTTCAGCAGAATAAGAAGAAAGCTCTTTGGCAGAAAATCACATGAATATATTGAAGAGACAGGACTCTTTGATCCCAAGGTATTTGAGTTTGAGACTGCATATCTCAACGGATATTTTCAGAGTGATAAATATTTCCCGGATAAAGAAGTACTCGCTCAGCTTCGCAGGGAATTTGTGATTAAGCCCGATGATGTGTTTACTTCGGCGGACAGCTGGGAACTTTACAGACAGATACGTGAGACGGAGTCTGTCAGCATCCATGTGAGAAGAGGAGACTATCTTCTTCCCGGAACAGTGGAGACCTTTGGCGGAATCTGTGACAATGACTATTACAAGAGAGCCATTGATCGCATGGTCAGTGAGCATCCGGATGCTATTTTCTTTGTCTTCACCAGTGATAAAGAGTGGTGCGAACAGAATGTGTCAGGTAAAAAGTTCCGTATAGTCGACACAAAAGAGGAAAACGACGATGCTGCAGATCTTCTGCTTATGAGCCTTTGCAAGCATCACATCCTTGCCAATTCAAGTTACAGCTGGTGGAGTGCGTGGATGAACGATTCACCGGAGAAGACGGTTATTGTGCCCTCAAAGTGGCTCAATACCAAGCCCATGGATGATATTTATACTTCCAGGATGACAAAAATCTGAGGGTGAAGGAATAGACGATAAAGGATAGTTTATGAGTTTGAGTAATCCGAAGGAGAATAAGGCCGAGAGTCTTAATCTCCTTTCCAAAATAAATTACATTTTTGATAAAAAGCAGAAGAGAATGCTGGTAGTTCTGGGAATCATGATAATTATCGGCGGACTTTTCGAGACTCTGGGAGTAGGAATGCTTGCTCCTGTTGCGGAGGTTATTCTTGATCCCGAGGAAGTATATAAAAAGATTGAGGGTATTCCGATCGTTAACAAAATGCCGCAGCTTCTTGGCCTTGATACCAACGCCAAGCTTATATGTGCGATACTGGCACTTCTGATCGCAATATACATAGTTAAAAACATATATCTTCTGATATTGGTATACGTTCAGAACAGCTTCATCTCCAAGACACGTAATGACATGATCTCCCGCGTAATGAGGGAATTTTTGAACAGACCTTACGAGGATTATCTTGGTGCTGATATTCCGACTGTATTTCGAATAACTGACGGAGACATCCCCAAGACCTTTTCACTGATGCTGGCGCTGCTCAATCTTTGTACCGAGCTGGTTGTTTCAACATGCCTTGGTGTTTTCCTTATTTATAAAAACTGGAAAATGGCACTTCTTATCATCGTAGTGCTTGGTGGTATGACTATGATCATTACCAGAGTCTTAAAGCCCAGGATGAATGACATAGGAAGAAAAAATCAGACTATTGCATCAAGAATTGCCAAGTGGCGAATCCAGGCAATCTATGGCTTAAAGGAAGTTAAGGTGCTGAACCGAGAGGACTTCTTTATCAGAAATTATTATGAGTCCGGTAAGATTGGTGCAGATACGGACATAAGATATACATTCCTGAATAATACGCCGAGATCCCTTATTGAGACAGTGTTTATGGTTTCAATTTTCGGATTTATGATCTGGTTTATATCAAACGGTGGAGATACAAAGGTTTTGGCGGCTCATCTTACCGTATTTGCTGTTGCTGCGGTCAGGCTCATTCCCAGCGCTACACGCATAAATACTTATGTAACAGAGATTGCTTATGAAATGCCTGCCCTGGACTTTGTGTTTAATAATCTTACCGAGTCCATGAAGGCAGATAAGAAGATGGCTGCTGAGAGAAGCGCCATAGCAGGACCTGCGCTTTCTCTTAATGACAAGATTGAGCTTAAGGGAATTACCTTTGCTTATCCCGATTCCGACAAGAATATTTTCACCGGAGCGGATATGGTGATACCTAAAGGAAAGTCTGTTGGTATCATGGGTTCCTCCGGAGCAGGAAAGTCCACTGTTGTGGATATACTTCTCGGACTTTTGCATGCACAGAAGGGTGAGATACTCTGTGACGGACAGAATATTTTCAGTAATTACGAGTCTTGGCTTGCTCAGATAGGATATATTCCACAGAGTATTTACCTTATTGATGAATCTATAAGAGACAACATTGCCTTCGGTATTGATGCTGAGGAAATAGATGAGGAGAGAATCTGGAAGGTCTGCGAGGAAGCACAGCTTTCTGAGTTTATTAAATCTCTGCCCGAGGGACTTGATACCAAGATAGGTGACAGAGGTGTGAGACTTTCAGGCGGACAGAGGCAGCGTATAGGTATCGCAAGAGCGCTGTATCACAATCCTGAGATCCTTGTGTTTGACGAGGCTACAAGTGCTCTCGATAATGAGACAGAGGCAGCAGTTATGGAGGCTATTAACAGCTTCCACGGCAAGAAGACAATGATAATAATCGCCCATAGACTTAACACCATTGAAAAGTGCGACATGATCTATGAGGTTAGCGATGAAAAGATCGTGGAGACCAGTCTTGATGGAAAGATCGTTTATCATAAAGCTACGTAATATATGTTTATATGCGGCACTGACCATAGAGCTTCTTCTTATGATCTATGAGAGAAGCACGCTGCCGCTTTCCAGTCCGAAGATGATCTTTCGCGTTAGCTTTGTTCTGACGGTTGCAGCGGTGCTTCTTACGAAATATTCGTTTAAACAATGGGTTATTATCGCTATAACGGTTGCAATAAGCGTGGTGAGCTATAAAATTACAGGGAATAATGATCTTCTTCGATTTTCATTATTTGTTATAGCCTGCAAGGATGCTGACCTCAAAATTATGCTTCGCTATATCTTTGGGGTGACTGTGGTGGGAAGCCTTATCATTGCAGCCGCATCGGTTCTGGGCATTGCCGGAGACGTGAAAATAGCCCAGGATTTCGGGCGTGATGCCGGCTCCGAGGTTAGATATGCTTTTGGCTTCGGTCATCCAAACACGCTGCAGAGTGTGATTTTTTCGATAACTGTTCTTTTGATTTATCTGATAAGGGAATTTGCTAAGTTCAAAAGAAATGTTATAATGGCAATTGCGCTTGTCCTTAATGTGCTTTTGTATTATATTACCGGATCAAGAACGGGCACGGCGCTTACAGTTTTTACCATAGTTCTGGCATTTATTGTTTATCAGTTTGGGCCACTGAAGGACACAAAGATACTCTATGTGTCAGGGGCAGTGGTTATCGGTGCCTGCGTGGCTTTTTCGGTTTGGGCAGCAGCGATCAGCAAATATGCCAGAAAGAAGAAGTATCCGTTTTATTACAAGCTTGACCGGATTCTTACAGGACGTATACAGTCATTGTATTATGACACAAAGCCTCACAAGGGGGCGCTTCAGACCTGGAGTCTTTTCGGTGACAAATTTAGCGGTAATGCTTTTTTTGATATGGGGTGGGTAAGGTTATTTTACTGGTATGGAATCATACCGGCGATACTGATCTTACTTGTTATTTTATATTTAATATATCGCTTATATCTAAACAGGGATTACGGGGTGATGATAATGATAATCTCTGTCAGCTTATTTACTCTGGTTGAAGCTAGTTTTGTTTCTTCGTTTATAGGAAGGAATTATCTGCTTCCCATAGCCGGTGTATATCTTCTAGGCGATATATGGGAGGAAAATCGTGCAGGGAAAAACAAAGTATCTGATCAATTACATACTATGGATAGTTGATATTGTATCCATAGTTGTTTCTTTTGTGCTTGCTACTTATATCCGTTTCCTGAATTTCAGGGACATGGAGGATAAGGCGCTGCACTTCTATGTATGTATCGTTATGGTACTGGTATGTACAATCTATACCTTTGCCATAGATTCCAGCAGGGGCTTTCTAAAGCGTACAGTATGGAAAGAGGGTACAGTGGTATTTAAATTCGAGTTTGTTCTTATTCTCGGAACAATTGCCATCGCCTATGCTCTCCAGTTGGCACAGCCGTTTTCCCGACTTGTTATGCTGTATTTCATCATTATCAATTCGGTACTTATGCTTGCGCTTCATCAGATTGTGAAGCTTATACTGAAGCAGTACTGGCAGAGCGGTGATGCGGCAATAAAGCTTCTTGTTGTTTCCGAAAAAGAGATCATGATGCCTACCATCAGACATCTTCAGCACAGACTTGAGTTCAATTATTCAATAGAAGGTGCAGTCTGCCTTGATGAGGATATGGAAGGCGACGAGATAAGGGGTGTCAATATTATCGCTAACAGAGAGAACCTTATCGATGTGGTAACCTCTCTTGCTGTTGATGAGATATTTATCTACACTCCGAATATCAGCCAGAAGGCACTCAATGAGACTATAGCTGCCTTTGGTGATATGGGTGTGACCGTTCACTACTGTGTAGAACTTCCCAATATTGCAGGAAGTACTTCGGTTGGCAATATCGGAACCTATTCAGTTATTTCATATATTCACGGAACAGAGAGATACAGAGCGCTCATGATCAAGCGCCTTATGGATATTGTGGGAGCCTTTGTGGGACTTCTGATAACCGCAGTTGTTACACCTTTTGTTGCGCTTGCAATTTTCATTGATGATCCCGGTCCGATCTTCTTCTCACAGATCAGAATCGGAAGAAACGGACGTAGATTCAAGATTTATAAATTCCGAAGCATGAGAACAGATGCCGAGGAGGTTAAGAAGAAGCTGGAAGCACAGAATGAAATGAACGGTCTTATGTTCAAGATGAAGGACGACCCCAGAATTACCAAGGTGGGTGCTTTTATCAGAAAGACAAGTATCGATGAGCTTCCGCAGTTCTGGAACATATTCAAGGGCGATATGAGCCTTGTGGGAACAAGGCCTCCGACCGAAGATGAGTTCAATCAGTACAACCAGTATTATCGTAGAAGAATCAGTATGACGCCCGGACTTACAGGCCTTTGGCAGGTCAGTGGACGAAGCGATATAGAAGATTTTGATGATGTAGTTAAGCTTGATCTTCAGTATATAGACAACTGGTCACTGGGACTTGACCTGAGGATTCTTATTAAGACTGTCGGTGTTGTACTTTTTGGAAGAGGCGCACATTAACGAGGGTGTTGTATGCCGGAAAAATTAGTCAGTGTCATTATTCCTGTCTATAACATAAAGGAATACTTTAAGGACTGTATTGAAAGTGTTATAAACCAGACCTACCGCGACATAGAGATAATTCTCGTAGATGACGGAGCAAGTGATGGAAGTGAAGTCATGTGCGATGATTATGCCGCAAAGGATGAGAGAATCCGCGTTATTCATAAGAAAAACGGCGGACTGGTGTCTGCGTGGAGTGCAGGTGTCAAGGAAGCTACCGGTCATTATGTCATGTTTATCGACGGCGATGACTGGGTAGATACGGACATGGTTGAATCGCTTCTTGAATTTGCTAAGCCAAATGAGGGCGTTACTGAGATCATCAGTAGTAATTATATTATTGAGAAAAAGAACGAGAAGCGTAAAGCGTCCAATGGAATGCCTGTTGGTACATATTCCGGGGCAGAACTTCGAGAAGTAAGGACAAAGCTTCTTGGAGAAGAGAACAGACCGGTTATTATGTCCAGATGCATGAAGCTTATAACAAGGGATCTTATTTTAAATAACATGAAATATTTAAATTATGATATCCGTATGGCGGAAGACGTAAATATAATGCTTCCGTGCCTTCTCGATGTAGATAGACTTGTAATTCATGATGGATTCTTCTATCACTATAGAACAATCGGTACTTCTATGGCGCATGGGTATGACGAGCGGCTGCTTGATAATATCAGGCAGGATTACGATACCTTTTCCGGAATTATGAAGGACAAGGGCGTATCCAACGGGAAAGAACAGATGGACAGAGAATATGTGAGACTCCTGTTCTTTGTTATGAAAAATTTGCTCAGGGCAGATATTCCCGGAGTAACCGGGCGCGTAAGAGAAATTTTTGATACAGAGCCCATCAGGGGCATTATAAAAAATACACCCGTTACTGTATCGGAGAAATCCAATAAGCTTCTTTATTTTGGAATGAAACACCCGATTGCACCGGTGGTTCTTCTGATAAGGGTGATAATCAGGAGCTTTGACAGAGTAACGGCGGGGGCATTCTTATGAGTACTAACGGGGGCGGACCACTTATCAGCGTCATTATACCTGCTTATAATGCACAGGAGCTTATAGAGAACTGTGTGAAGTCAGTGTGCAATCAGGTGGTATCAGATACTGTCAGAGCCTTTTTTGGTATAGCAAATGATGCAGACAGCAGCCTCTTTGAGGTTGTTATAGTTGATGACGGATCAACTGACAAAACAGGTGAGATCTGTGACAGACTCTCATCAGAGTATAATTTTATAAAAACCATTCATGTAAAAAACGGCGGTGTATCAAAAGCTAGGAATATCGGACTTGAGAATTCCTGCGGAAGGTATATCGCTTTTGTTGATGCTGATGACAGCGTGGAGGATACATATTTTGATAATCTGCTGGTGGCTGTAACAGGAGGCGATGATACTGCATCCGAAGATAGAATATCTCTTGTTATTATGGATGGTAAAATGGTAACAGATGATATTATTACCGGACGAAGGTATCTTGAGGACGGCCTCTTATGTGAAGATACCCATGTATGGGGCAAGCTTTTCAGTAGAGAGGCTCTGACAGTGGGAGGACGTGAGATTCGATTCCCTGAGGGACTTACCATAGGAGAGGATATGCTCTTTCTTATGGAATTCCTGATAGGTATCGGAGACAGGCCCGGTATCAGAGCTATTGAAGGCGGCGGATATCACTATAATTACAACGACGACGGGGCTATGCTGAAGCGTTTTACGCCTTCCTATCTGGATCAGATTACCTGCTGGGAGCGGGCTGACAAGCTTATGGAGAGCATGAATCCCGGTGTGTCCTTAGAGTCTGTCAGAAGGCTCTCCGTGATCAAGATAATGGCTGCACTTTTGGTTGTAGGAAAATTTGCTAAAATCCTCAATATGAGCGAAAATAGTGGTAGGGCTATGATTCTTGCCATGAGGGAGGAAGTGATAGGTAGGGCTAAAGGGATGATCACTGCAGCGAAAGCGGTTCCGGGAGCCTTCAGAGCACTTTCATCAGGCTATAAGGTCAAGACAGTTCTGTTTTCGGTAAGCCCTGACCTTTATATGAAACTTTACGGACAATGGAAGAAAAGATGATTAAAGAGGAAAACACCAGAAAAAGACTGTTTATATTCTCAGTAATATTGTGCTTTGTGACAATCTTTATCTATGAGTCGCTGACTCCGATGCTTATGGATGACCTTCCATATAGCAGGGAGGTTAGCAGGGCAGGGAGTTTCTTCGACCTTTTTGCGCAGGAATATAACCAGTATATGACCTGGATTGGCCGAAGCGTCGCACATTTTATGCTGAGAGCCATTATGTTTATCGATATGCATACTCTTGGAGGCAGAACATTCTTCAATATCATAGCTGCAGGTGTGTTCACGCTACTCACTGTGCTGATTTATCTGAATATCGACAGCAAAATACGATATAACGTTAAGAATTATTTGTTGGGAGTACTTCTTGTCTGGATTTTTGGCGTGTCTTTCGGTCAGACAGTACTTTGGGAAGACGGTGCCTGCAACTATCTTTTTACAACAGCAATAGTTATGGCTATGGTAACGGCATTTCGAAAGACCTACAGAAGAAGTATGTCGGGGGAGAATGCTACCGGTTTAAAATTAACCTTAGGTTTCTTTGTTTTGGGATTATTTGCCGGATGGTGTAATGAGAATACGAGCGGAGGACTCCTCCTTTTAATGATAATTCTCATATGCTATTACAAGAAGGTCTTCGTATGGACAATATCTGCAGTTATCGGTACGATCACAGGATTTGCCCTTATGCTGTTTGCTCCCGGCAACAGGATCAGAATGCAGTATATGGAGGAAAAGCATGAAGGACTTTCGGCGATACCTATAAGGTTCCTTAACATTACAACTACTCTTAAGGAAGAATTCATGCTGCTTTTAATTGCACTGGTTATTCTTTTTATATTCCTGTGGGTTCAGGGTAAAAAGTTTGAGGATATGAAAGAGATGTTTCTGTTTACATTCATATTCTTCGCAACGTCCTATTGCCTGGTGCTCACTGCAACGCCGCAGGAGAGAGTTTTCTTTGCTCCGGGAATATTCCTTACGGTTGCGCTGGTTCAGGGTTATGCGAATATTGATCCCGGCATGCCTGACCCGGAGTCGGCAAGATATGTGATTTTTAAGACCCTTAAACTTGGAATTGTGGGAGCGATGCTGGTCTATATGGTATTTACCTATATAGAATGCGGCGCAAAGCTTGTATGGATATACAGAGTGGAGCGTGAAAGGTACGAATACCTTGAGGAAATGGCAGCAAAGGGCGAAGAGAATGTAACGGTTACAATGCTTTATCCTCAGTTTGAGAACAAATATACAGCTGCTTACGAAAGTGATGTCGCCGGTGACATTGATGATGACAGATACTGGATTAATGAACTTATAGCAAATTATTATGGCTTTAAAACAGTAACCGGTGTGGATCCTGACATTTGGGAAGAAAATTGATTATACGGATGAGGGACTGATGGACAGACAACTGATTTTTTATATGCACGCCGGAAGCGGCAACCACGGCTGCGAAGCCATAGCGGATGCCACACTTTTTGCTTTGAATAAGGTAAATGAGGGTAAAAAGGGGATAGCTCCTATTATTGTTACCAATAACAGGGAGCAGGACATGCGCTACGGGCTCGGAGCAAGGGTATCCGGTGGTGAGTGCAGCATAATTGAGGAAAAACATATAGCTGAGGATTTTATACCTCATGTTATGTATTATGTCTATAGAAAAATAACGGGTGATGCAGTATCTTTTTGGCGTTATCAGTTTAAAAATGTGCTTAAGACAGCAGGAGATTATATAAGACCAATAGCTGTGTCCATTGGTGGAGATAATTACTGCTACCCCGAGATGGTTAATGATCTTAAGCTTGCACACGAAGCCTTCCTGGAAAAGGGAATGCAGTCAGTGCTCATGGGATGTTCGATAGAACCCGATACAGTTTTGGGGCTAAAGGACGACCTGATGAAATTTGATCTCATAACGGTAAGGGAATCAATTTCTTATGAGGGGATGATAGAGGGCGGAATACCGGAAGAAAAGGTTAAGCTATGTCCGGACCCTGCATTTATGCTTCCGGTGGAAAAGGGAACTCTTCCCGAAGGCTTTGAGGAAGGCAATACGATAGGCCTTAATGTCAGCCCGATGGTTCAGGGTAAAGAATCCCGCCCCGGAATAACCATGGAAAACTACAGGAATTTAATAAAACATGTGTTATCTGAAATGGACGGAGCAAAAGTAGCTCTTATTCCTCATGTGGTTTGGAGCAGCAATGATGACAGAAAACCGCTTAAAGAGCTCTATGAGGAGTTCAAAGATACCGGAAGGGTTATCCTTGCAGAGGATGCGTCTGCTCAGAAACTTAAGGGAATAATCAGCGCCTGCAGATTTTTCATAGGTGCAAGGACACATTCCACCATTGCGGCTTATTCTACCTGCGTACCTACACTGGTACTCGGATATTCGGTAAAATCAAGGGGAATAGCAAGAGACCTCTTCGGGACGGAAGAAAACTATGTGGTACCCGTACAGAAGCTACAAACAGAGACGGATCTTGTAGAGGCCTTTAAATTCATAGTCGAGAACGAAGATAATATCAGAAAAAAACTAAGTGAAATAATGCCGGAGTATAGTAGCAGAGCTGCTGATAACGTGCGTTATATAAAGGAGCTTGTCAGATAATGCTGATTATACAGATAGCAGGCGGTCTCGGAAATCAGATGCAGCAATACGCCATGTATAGAAAGCTGCTCAAAGCCGGTGCTGATAGGAATATAAAACTCGATACAAAATGGTTTGATGAGGATAAGCAGAGTGGGGTTCTGGCAAAGAGAAAGCTTGAGCTTGAGTACTTTACCGGATTGCCACTTCCTGTATGCAGCGAAAGTGAGCGGGCAAGATTTACGGACAGAAGTGTGGCAAGGAAGGTGGTGGAGAAGCTTGTTCCCGGAATGGGAAGTCGATTTACCGAGAGCTGCATGTATCATCCGGAAATATTCGAATTAAAGGATAAGTATATCGAGGGTTATTTTGCCTGCCAGAAATACTATGACGATATTATGGGTGAGTTGCAGGAGCTTTTCGTATTCCCCACACATCCTGATGAAGAGATTAATATTAAAAATATGAATCTTATGAATGAGATGGAAATGGTTCCCAGCGTAAGTGTTCACATAAGAAGAGGTGATTACCTTGATCCGGAGAATGCGGCGCTTTTTGGAAATATAGCTACAGATGCGTACTATGACAGTGCGATGGAATATTTTAAAGCAATTGATCCTGACACGCATTTCTATATTTTTACGAACGATCCGGAATATGCCAGAGAAAAGTATGCCGATCCTGGTAGATATACGATAGTAGACCATAACACAGGGAAGTATTCTCTTCTGGATATTCAGCTTATGAGTCACTGCAGGGGAAATATCTGTGCTAATTCCACATTTTCTTTCTGGGGAGCAAGACTCAACCGAAGAAAAGACAAAATACCTGTAAGAACTCTTGTAATGCGTAATAACCAACCAGTGACTCCGGAACTGATGCATGAATATTGGCCGGGGTGGGTGCTCGTGGACAAAGACGGCAAAGTGCGGTAAAATAAGCATTTAGATATTGATTGAAGGAAAAGGTACAGGCGAATGCCCGATATCAAGATTATAATCGCGACGACAAAAAAATACAGAATGCCTGACGATCCTGTTTACTTGCCTATACAGGTAGGCGCTGCCATGAAGAAGGCTGCAAATACTCCGTATATGAAGGACAATACGGGCGACAATATTTCCGAGAAAAACAGCAGTTATTGTGAGCTGACCGGACTTTATTGGGCGTGGAAGAATCTTAAGGCAGATTATATAGGGCTTGTCCATTACAGAAGATATTTTGCGTCACCGGAATCAAGAGGTGAGGATGATCCGTTCAACAGAATCATAGGTGGCGAGGAAGTTAAGAGGCTTCTGGAAAAGAGCTGTATTATTGTCCCGAAGAAAAGAAGATATTATATAGAGACACTTCAGTCGCATTATGCGCACACACATTATGTGGAGCAGCTGGATGAGACGGGAAAGGTGATAAAGGATCTCTTTCCGGAGTATATGGAGTCATTTGAGAGAGTAATGACACAGACCTCCGGGCATATGTTTAACATGATGATCATGCGCAAGGATGTGCTGGACAGATACTGTGAGTGGTTGTTCGCCATTCTTCCCGAGGTTGAGAAAAGATATCCGGAGGAAAATCTCGGAGCCTATCAGGGAAGATATATCGGCAGAATCGCAGAACTGATATTTAACGTGTGGCTCGATTACCAGATTACGTCGGGAGTTATACCGCGATATCAGATACAGGAGCTTCCCTGCGTACATATTGAGACAGTCAACTGGCTTAAAAAGGGCGGAGCTTTCCTTGCAGCAAAGTTGTTTCATAAAAAATACGGTCACAGTTTCTGAGATAAAAACAATAAGTATATAGTGAAACGGAAAACCAAAGAGGATCGCTTTTCACAGGTGATCTTCTCTTTGTTTGAGCACATTGTTTTCCAAGGAAATGCGAGTACGGATTGGGAATTTCAAAATATGCAAAAAAAGACCATAGGTGCGGATGACAGAAGGCACTTTTTTAAAACCGGTTTTCGCGGAGCACCCGGCACTTTTGAATTAAGTGACATACAATTGAAAAAGCTGCAGAAGACTCTGCTGTCAATGCTCAAGGATTTTATAGAAGTTTTTGAAGAAGAGAACATTTTCTATACTCTGAGCGGAGGCTCGGTTCTGGGAGCAATCAGACATGGAGGGTTTATCCCCTGGGATGATGATATAGATATCAACATGCCGCGGAAGGATTTCGAGCATTTAAAACGAATTTTTGATGAAAAGCTCGGAGACAGATATGTTCTTTGCGGACCTGAATTTGGCAGAGGGTATGGAATGAGCCATGTTCAGATAAAGAAAAAGGGCACCGTTTACAAGGCTTTTAATGAGCTAACGATGGAAGATACCGGAATATTCATAGATATATTTGTTCTGGAAAATACCTTTGATGATCCGATTAAGCGTAAACTTCACGGAACATTCTGCCTCATGATGGGATACATTCTGACCTGTAGGAAAACAGCCCAGGATTGGAGCGCCCTGGAGCCTTATCTTTCGGTGAACGAAGTACTAAAGAATGCTTTTATAAAGAAGATGAAAATCGGCAGACTCTTTAAATGGCGAAGCCTTGATAAAGTTGCGAGACGGGTTTTTTATTGGTATTCTTATTGTGGCGAGGATGATTCCAAGCTGGTGTGCATACCGAGTGGAAGAAAACACTATTTTGGTGAGATGTACAGACGGGAGGATATGTGTGAATCCCGGGAGTCTGTTTTTGAAGGCATGAAGGTTCGTATTCCAAAGGGGACGGAGAGATATATGGAGATTCTCTACGGCCCGGGATACATGGAAATTCCGCCGATTGAAGACAGGGAAATACATTCCGCGGTAGAACTTGATTTTGGAGAATAAAGGGAGAGATAGAAAATGGCAAACATAGCAATTATTATCGCAGGCGGATCCGGTCATAGAATGCAGCAGGACATTCCTAAGCAGTTTATAAATGTATATGACAAGCCGGTGCTGATATATACACTTGAGGGATTTCAGAAACACCCTCAGATAGATGCGATTGAACTGGTATGCATAGACGGATGGCAGGATATGGTATGGGCCTATGCCAAGCAGTTCAATATAACTAAGCTTAAGTGGATTGTTACCGGCGGCGAAAGCGGACAGGAATCCATCAGAAACGGCGTATTCAACCTTGAGGGAAAAGCTGAGGACGATGATATTATCATTATTCATGACGGAATCAGACCGCTGGTTGATGAGATGGTTCTTTCAGATGTCATTGTTGTCTGCAAAAAGCACGGAAATGCAGTCACCTCACTTCCTTATAATGAGCAGATTTTTGTGGTTAATGATGAGGAAGAGGGTACGACAAAGAAATATATTCCCAGAGAGACCTTGAGGCGTGTATCAACACCTCAGGCATATAAGTTCGGCAAACTCGACTGGGCTTATCATGAGGCTTTCGAGAAAGAGATTGGAATAAAGGGCAGCGCCTACACCAACACAATGATGGTTGATCTTGGTGAAAAACTGTATTTTGCAGCGGGTTCTGACAAGAACATCAAGCTTACAACCAAGGATGATCTTGAGATGTTCAAGGCATATATCAAATCCGATAAAGATAACTGGCTGAAATAACAGAGGATACACATGAAACTACTAGACAACGAACTTTATAAAGAAGACATAAAACACGCAGCAAACCTGGAACTTCCCTGGGAGAAGCTCTCCGGTAAAACAGTTCTGCTTTCCGGAGCAACAGGACTTATCGGAAGCTTTCTGATTGATGTACTGGCCTATAGAAACAAAGAAAAAGGCAGCAAAACAAAAATAATAGCCCTTGGCAGAAGTAAAGAGAGAATCTACGACCGCTTCGGCCTTCAGGGAGATACGGATCTTTTCAAGGCTATTGAACAGGATGTAAATGATGACCTCAGCGATGAGTTCCTTTCACAGAAGGCGGACTTTGTCCTTCATCTTGCAAGCAATACACATCCGCTTCAGTATTCTACCGATCCTATCGGAACCATAATTACCAATATCATAGGACTTCGAAATATGCTTGATTATGCAGCAGATAATGAGGCTGAGCGTTTTGTCTTTGCGTCATCTGTTGAGATTTACGGTGAAAATCGAGGCGATACCGAGAAATTTGCTGAGGAGTACCTTGGATACATCGACTGTAATACCTTGAGAGCAGGCTATCCGGAGAGTAAAAGAGCAGGTGAGGCCCTTTGTCAGGCATACATTAAGCAGAAAGGCCTGGATGTAGTAATTCCGAGACTTTCAAGAACCTACGGTCCCTCGATGCTAAAGACGGATACTAAGGCAATATCACAGTTCATAAAAAAGGGTGTCGATAAAGAAAATATTATTCTTAAATCCGAGGGGAATCAGCTTTACTCCTATAGCTACGTTGAGGACGCTGTGACAGGTTTATTGTTCTGTCTCTTCTACGGAAAATGCGGAGAGGCCTACAACATTGCTGACCCGGCATCAGACATCACTCTTAAGGATATGGCAAACGTTATTGCTGAATATGCGGGAACAGAGGTTATTTTCGAACTTCCGGATGCTACTGAGGCAGCAGGTTATTCCAAAGCCACCAAGGCAATGCTTGATTCATCAAAGTTAAAAGAACTTGGTTGGAGAGCCGAGTATGATATGAAAGCCGGATTGATCAGAACGATCGATGCGCTTAGAACATTGCAATAAAAAGAACTAAAAAACTTATAAAAAAATGAGTCAGACTTTCGTCTGGCTCATTACTTTTATAATGTCTACTACTCTCTCATCAAAGGTATGCTTATTAAGAACGAGAGACTGACCCTTCGAAGCTATCTCGTTGCGCTCTTTGGGATGGGTGACATAGAAATCGATTTTATCCTTAAGATCATTTTTGTCGGTGTAGGTAACTACTGCATCTCCCAATAGTTCGTGTATTCCCGGAACATCATCACTTATCACGAAGGCACCGGCGCAGAGCGCATCAAATATCCTGTTTGAAATGATGCCGTATTCGAGCATATCATCCCAGTGATCATTAAGAAGGATAGCGGCATTGTGATAAGCCGAAGCTACTTTGGCATTATCGATGTACTCGGAAACCACATGCTTGTAGACAAGCGGGAAATCTTCCCAGTGACGGCCAAAGACCTTAAGCTCATGCTCTGTGGGAAGAAGATCCTGTAGTATTCTTCGGTATACATGGCGACTGTTTCCGACAAAGAGAAGTTCAGGACTCATTGCACAGGCACCGGAGGCGGACATAACATTCTGGTCGGTACACTGTGGTAAAACCGAAGAATAGGTGCTGATCTTTGGCCCGAATATCTCCTGCATCTTCTTTGAGGCAAAGAAAACATGGCTTGCCTGCGAAAGCTCTGCAGGTTTTATGTCTGCAGGGTGTGATATTGCCCAGAACATAACGATTCGACCATCGGCAACAGCGCTTCTGTAATATGGCTTAACGCCGCGAAGAACCAAAACATACTTTGAATCAGTGTTGTCATACCAGTGTTCTTTAGAGAGCACATTTACCTTAAAGCCGAGCTTTTCAAACGATTTCTTAAGTGCAAGAGCATAGTGATAGTCTCCCCAGAATTTGGCGGAGTCATTTGCCGGCATGGCACCGCATATATCAATGCTGTCACCGTCAAGTGCTGCAAAAGAAGGCTGCTCGCGTGAGGACAAATATCTGTACCACCTGCCTCTGAAAACGTTGCGATTATGAACTCTGGCGGCCTTATTTTTCTCTTTTGTATTTATAGAAGCGACGCAGCTGGTATTTAAATAGTTTCTGCAACCGGATGCTATGCTAAGCAGGCAGAGGTCGGAAAGAGGATATTTTAAAGATGCGCTTTCGTAGAGTTCAAAAATCCCCTTAAACTCCCTGAATTTGTCAAAACTCATAAAAAGCAGATCGGTAGATGGGATTTCTTCAAAAAGTTCCGTGCTTTTGCGCCATAGAATCTGCTCATTCCTTTTCTGACGCAGGGTGTAATATGGCGTGATACCGTCTTTTTCAAAACGCTTTTGAGTTGACAATCCCACCTGTTTTACCAGATTGGAACGGGTTCTTCCGGATTTTTTCGAATAGTAGGTAAGTGCTCCGACTATCCCGATATCAGAGAACTTATAAAGTGTTGATAACAGCACACTGTCAAAGTTCCTGGAAACGGAATAGATGTTATTAAGGAAAAGAACATAATCCGGATCAGCTTCAATAATCCGGGCATTGATAGTTCTGAAATCAGTATCCTTTTCTGCAAAGGTAATAATTTTATATTCGTAATTATTTGAAAGTCGCTGGGATATACGAGATATAGCTTTTTCAGAAATGTCTGATCCCGGCAGAAAAACAAGTGCTATGGAAACGGAATGAGGATCAGGTACCTCGAATTCCATATTCCTGATGGTACGCTCGAGTCGTATGCCCTGACCTCTTCGCACTATACCGGCCGTCATACTGTCGATCGTTTTCCTAATTTTGTTTACATATCCGGAAGTATTAGACATAGAAATAAATCACCTGTGTTTTAATTATTCACGAAATATTATAATTGAACTTTGCTGTTTTTGCACACAATTTCTGCTGACTTGTCTTATAAAAGAAATATTGATACAATAACAAGGCTATTAATTATATAAACGCATAAATATAAGTAGTCTTTCATCCAGAATTACGAATTATATGAAAGGGACCGGCGGTTGATGGCTAATTTTAAATCGACCTTGAAGAAAGTTCTCAGATTTATAACAAGGAAAATAGTTTTTCCGATTTATTATAATTTAAACACATTAAAACCTATTAAGGATGATAAGGTGGTATTCGTCGAACTAAGGCTTCCTAAGCTATCAAATAGCTTCAAGGAACTATATAAATGCCTTGAGTCCGACTACGAGCTTGATCTCAGAACACATTTTATAAGACAGGGCTTTGAGGGCAACGCCAGGAAGTACGCCAATATGTTCTCCTTTTTGAAGGATGCGGCTACTGCCAAATATATTATCTTTAATGAAGCGGCCGATATTTTCGGTCTGATGAGAAAAAGAAAAAATGCGCACATGCTAAGCACCTGGCATGCATGCGGCGCTTTTAAAAAATTCGGTCTTAGCACCAGGGATAAGGAATTCGGAGATTCGGGAATTGAGGCTACGCTGTATCCCGGACACCCCGATTATGACATGGTGACGGTGAGCAGTCCGGAGATTATCTGGGCATATGCCGAGGCCATGGGAAAAGAGAACAATAAAGCCTGCATCAAACCTATAGGGGTGAGCAGGACGGATGTCTTTTTTGACAGGGAATATATCAACAAGGCCTATGATAAGCTGTATTCGAAGGTACCTTTGGCAAAAGGAAAGAAAGTGATATTATATGCTCCGACCTTCAGAGGACAGACTAAAACAGCGTATGGGCCCGATGAGCTTGATATTGGACTTTTTTACAAAAACTTTAGTGAGGACTACGTATTACTTATAAAAAACCATCCGATTACTCACAAAAGGGCTGAAATCCCGAAGGAATATTCGGAGTTTGCAATAGATGTTACCGAGCTTTTAACTATAGAAGACGTTATTTGTACTGCTGATATATGTATTTCTGATTATTCGTCTCTTGTATATGAATACTCTCTTTTTGAGAAGCCGATGGTATTTTTTGCCTTCGACCTGGAGAAGTATTTTGACAACAGGGGATTTTATTATGATTATGAGGATCTCGCACCGGGACCGATTTGTAAGACAAACGAGGAACTGGTGAAGGCAGTCCGTGAATTGACTACATCCTTTGATGATGAGTCGCCATACAGGAAGAAGATTAGAGGCTTTAGAGAGCGTTTTATGAGTGCCTGTGACGGACATGCCACAGAGAGGATAGTGAGGGAGTTTTTCGGGGCTGATATTGAGAAGTACAGAAAGAACAGATCGGCAAATACCTGAATTAAGAAAGTGTGATAAAGGCAAAGAAATGGAAAGTAAATTGATTCGCAAATGGAGCAACAGAATAGAAGAATACAAGTTTTTGTTCAGTGAACTTGTAAAGAGGGATTTTTCACAGAAATATAAGAGAACATCCCTTGGAATGGCATGGAGCGTGCTTTCACCGCTCCTTACACTTCTTGTTATGAAGGTAGTGTTTACAGCCTTTTTCGGCAGAAACACACCGCATTATACAACATACCTTTTCAGCGGTAACCTTGTTATGGCATTTTACAAGGAAGCAACCAAAAACGGTATGGATTCTCTTATGAAGAATTCTAAGATTATTGAAAAGATAAATCTTCCCAAATATCTGTTTTTGTTATCGAAGAATGTATCTGCGCTTGTCAATTTCTCATTGACGCTGGTGGTTTACTTCTTCTTCTGTTTTCTTGATAATATTCAGTTCGGACCGAGAATGGTGCTTTTGATATTTCCTATTATCTGCCTGACAATCATGAATATTGGGATAGGAATGATACTTTCGGCTCTTTATGTTTTCTTTAGGGATATCAAGTACTTATATGATGTATTCTTGACACTGTTAACATATTTGTCAGCTATATTCTACAGAGTTGACAGATTCAAGGATCCCTTTAAGCAGCAGTTGTTTTTATTAAATCCGGTTTATGTCATGATCAAATACTTCAGAACTATAGTAATTGATATGACTATTCCGTCGGCTGCATATCATGGATTGTGTCTGTTCTACGCACTTTTTTATCTGGCTATAGGGACATGGGTATATAAGAAGTACAACAACGAGTTTATCTACTACTTATGATACAAAAGTGTTTGTTTGATTTAGATAGTTTTCATTTGGAGATTGGAAATGGCAGTTGTTAAGTGCGATAACGTGAGCGTTATATATAAAACCGGTGATTTTAAGGCGATAGGTCTTAAGGAATTTGTTATAAGACATATTACCGGTAATTATACCGTCAAGGAATTTTATGCGGATAAAAATGTCACCTTTGAGCTTGAGAAGGGCGATATGCTTGGTATTATCGGTACCAACGGTGCGGGCAAGAGTACAATACTTAAGGCTATAACCGGTATTATGAAACCTGCCGAGGGTCAGGTTAAGACCAAGGGAAGGATTGCCGCATTTCTGGAGTTGGCAAGCGGATTTGATCCGGAGATGACAATAAAGGAAAATACGTACCTTAGAGGTGCGATGCTTGGGTATACCAAGAAATATATTGATGACAGATATGAGGACATCATCAAGTTTGCGGAATTGGAGAAGTTTGAGAATTATACATTCAAGCAGCTTTCAAGTGGAATGAAGAGCCGTCTCGCTTTTGCTATTGCGAGTCAGTGCCAACCTGAAATTATTATCCTCGATGAGGTCCTTAGCGTAGGTGATGGCGCGTTCAGAAAAAAGAGTAAAGAGAAGATGCTTGAAATTCTTGAGTCTGATGTAACAGGAATTCTGGTATCACACTCCGTTAGTCAGGTACGCGAATTATGCAATAAGATTTTATGGCTTGATCATGGCAATCAGATAGCATTTACCGATGAAAAGGATTTATATCTGGATGCTTACGAGGAGTTTCTTGAGACAAAGGTGCTTCCTAAGAATAAACAGGACATAATTGATATGGCGTGCTCATACGGCATTAAAATGCAGGCCAAGCTTGAGGCGGAGAGCAATAAGGAAGCTGCAAGACTTCAGTCAATCCTTGAGGAGGGTGAGAAATCTTCCGCTATTTCCGCTGCTGTTAACATTTTAAAGAAGAATTGCCCTGAGGCACTTAACAAGAAATACCTAAAGGAAATAGGACAATGAACATTTTTAACAAAATTTATCGCAATGTTTTCAGATTCACAACAAGAAAAGTAATGTTCAAATTCTATTATTGGATTTGTTCTTTCAAGCCGATCAAAGAAGATAAAGTTACTTTTCTTGAGCTGAGACTTCCGCATTTATCAAATAATTTTCAGCTCATATACGATGAACTGACATCCAAATATGACCTGGATATACATGTTCATCACATCAGACAGGGGTTCGCAAGAGGAACGGATAAATACGGACGTATTTTCTCATTCCTTAAGGATGCGGCTACTTCCAAGTACATTATCTACAATGAGGGTTCCGATATCATCGGAGGCCTGAAAAAAAGAGAAGGTCAGCATATCATGAACACCTGGCATGGTTGCGGAGCCTTCAAGAAGTTCGGAAGAAGCACGGGAGATAAGATTTTCGGAGATACTCCCAAGAATGCAAGAAAATATCCGGCCCATCCCGACTATGACCTTGTTACCGTCAGCAGTCCTGAGGTTGTTTGGGCTTATGTAGAGGCTATGGGAAAAGAGGACACACCCGATTGTGTAAAGCCCCTGGGACTTAGCCGTACAGATGTGTTCTACGATCCGAAATTTATTGCACAGGCAAGAGAAAATGTTAAAAAGGCAGTTCCTGCCAGTGAAGGAAAAAAGATTCTTCTTTATGCCCCTACTTTTAGGGGAAGAACCAAATGGGCATTTTCTCCCAGTGAGCTTGATATTGCAAAGTTTTATGAGAATTTCCACGATGAATATGTGTTGTTTTTCAAGCATCATCCGATTACTCACGACAGACCGAAGATTCCTTCTGAGTATGCAGATTTTGCCTTTGACGTGACTGATTCACTTTCCATAGAAGACCTGATCTGCGTATCCGATATTTGTATCTCGGATTATTCATCTCTTGTATTTGAGTACTCGTTGTTTGAGAGACCTATGATTTTCTTTGCTTACGATCTTGATGAGTATTTTGACTGGAGAGGTTTCTATTACGATTATGATGAGCTTACTCCGGGACCGGTCGTTTCAACAAACGAGGAGATGATCGACTACATCAAGCATGTTGATGAGAGATTCGATAAAGAGAAGGTTCGTGCATTCAGAAAGAGATTCATGGAATCCTGTGATGGCAATGCGACCTACAAGGTAATAAGAGAGTTCTTCGGTACAGATATTTCAAAATATCGCAAAAGTTCAGGGAAAACAGAGGTTACGGTTGTAGTTCCGTCGTATAACACGGATGATTTTATCGACCAATGCCTTGATTCAATCACCAATCAGACCTTTAAGGATATTGAAGTTATCGTGGTGGATGATGGTTCCACTGATAGTACCGTAAAAAAGATAAACAAGCATATCAAAAAGGATAAGAGAATAAGGCTTATAGAGCAGGAGCATTCCAATGCTGGAGAGGCCAGAAATAAGGGCCTTAGGGAGGCAAAAGGTAAATACATCGTCTTTTGGGATGCTGATGACTTTTTTGAGCCTCAGGCGATTGAGAATCTGTATGACAGAGCCGAGGCAAAGGCGGCGGATATAGTTATCTGCTGGCATTGTAAGTACGACACGGATACAGGAGTTAAGCTTTATAAGCATGGCAATATATTTCCTGAGAAGGAAGTCTTTAACAGACATGATATTCCGAAAGATATCATGGTGGTTACGACTAATGTTCCGTGGAACAGGATGTACAGGGTGGACTTTGTACGAGAAAATGGTATTGAATTTCAGAGTATAGAAAAGGCTAATGATGCATTTTTCACTATGTCATGCATGGCACTTGCCGACAGAATTTGTATTTTGAAGGAATATCTTGTCAACTGGAGAAAAGGGCAGGGGTCTACAACAACTGATCCTCAAAAATCTCCGACCTGTGTTTTTGATGCTTTTGAGAAGACAAAGGATTTCCTTGTTGAAAAGGGTATTTACGAGGATATCAAGCAGAGTTTCATCAATAAGGCGCTCGGAAGTTACATACATACTGTTACCAGCAGAACCGGGAAAGATAATATAGAGAACTTCAGATATTCATACAATTATTTTAAGGACAAGGCTTTTCAGAAACTTGAAGCTCCTGATGATATGGAGGGATATATATATAAACCGGAACGGTATGAGTTATATAAGTCAATTATGTCAGGGGATATGATTCCTTTATTCATGGGAATGTTTGCGGAACAGCAGAAAAGATCGGAAACAATAAACAACAAGCTTAACAGAACTAATGAGAATCTTGCCAGGAAATATGACAGAATGAAAAATTCTTTTGCCTACAAAGTGGGTATGAAAGTGACCTGGCTTCCGAGAACTATTAATGCCAAGTTACATGGTGCCGAGGCCTGATTAAACAGTCTTATCTAATCAGTACAAAGTGAAGAGGGCCGAGAAAAATGATTACATTTTTCTCGGCCCTCTTTCTATATGTGTTTTGAAAATATTTACTTAACTGTTACCTTAACCTGAGCTTTAAATTTTCCTCTCTTAGCGGTAACTGTAGTGGTGCCTGAACCTTTAGCTTTAATGTTTCCTTTGCTGTCTACGGTTGCTACGGATTTATCTTCTGTGCTGTACTTTGTGGCTCCCTTCTTTCCGTAAGCATCTATCTTTGCACCCTTACCCTTTTTAAGAGTAACAACTGAATTGGTAGCGGCAAAGAATACACCGTCTCCGCCATAAGGTCTTACACCGGCCTTTTTAACAACATTAGCACATGTAGCAAATACCTTGCTCTTCTTGTCCTGGCAGTTAATACCGCAGGTCTTCGGCTTAGTGATCTTATTTTCTGCAACCAATGTACAAGTGGATTTCTTCCACAGATTGATACCGGACTTTTTCGGCTTCGTAATTGTATTTCCTACAATAGTCTCGTTTGTTGCTCCTTCGAGCGCTATTCCATGTTTTTTTGCATCAGTTATAGTGTTTCCACTTACAGTATCGTTGGTGGAATTAATCAGGCATATGCCATGACTCTTTGTTTTGGAAATGTTGCTGTTTGATACTTTAACTCCGGAACAGTTCTCAACACGGATTCCGTTCGATGTAGCTCCGGAAGATGTTACTTCATCTATAAGACTGTCAGTTACATCTCCTGCATAAACTGCATAAGCATGAGGCCCTGTTACGGTTGTTTTTGTAACTTTGAAGCCACTGAGTTTTGTGGATCCGTTTCCTGAAATGCGCACACCACAGGTAACCTTGCTCGAAGATTTTGTAAGAGCAATTTGGTTGTCGTTAAAAAAATTGTTAGTATTATATGTTCCGGGATCGCTTATGATCTTAGAACTTGAAGGTTTGCAGTCTATACCAAAGCCTACCTGATTAAATTTATTACCCTCTATAACGGAGTTCTTAAAGCCAACTGCTTCAAGTGCAGTACCGCTAATATTATTGAATTGACAATTTTTAACTATGATATTATCAAAAAGATGTCCGGATACAACTCTGTGTCCGCCAAATGCTCGACGTACATTGGAGAATATACAATCGGTTACAGTTACATTTTCACAAGCATAATTGTCAGAAGGACCTACAGGGAAGTTAGCAGAGTTAGATATATCCATAGAAAAGGCTTCATACTCACCCTTGTCTTCATTGGAGGAATAGTGGCCATCCTTGAACGTACAACCTGTAACTTTTACATCCTTGCAGGCACCTATTTCAAGCATGTGCGCATCATTAGCATCTGAAAAAGTAACTTTTTCAAAGGTTACATTGGTGGCATGTCCGATAATTACCAAGCCATCTTTAGCGGAGCCGGATCTTTTGATGGTGCCGTTTTTGATTGTGATATTTTTGTAACCGTCATATTTGCCGGCAGGGGCAGGACCTTGTGTCATAAGTATGGTTCCGCTATCTTTTTGGATAGTGCCGCCATTTAGATCTATTGTCAGATTGTCTCTTAAAAAAAGAATTTCTGTAAGTTGATATGTTTGTCCCTTTTGAAGAACGATGTCTGTTTCGGTTCCTTCATTGATTTTTTTCTGTAAATCTGCTACGTCAGTAACAGTAGGGTTTGCATCATTCAACACTGATGGACTAACAGAAGCTTCACTTGCTTTTCCTGTGATAGTGGGGGTAGCAAGAACTGCTGCTCCCATCATTATAAGAGATAGCAAAATTGTAAATTTTCTTTTCATAGATTGCCCCTTTCATAAAATACATTAAAATTGTAAATTCTAAGCGGTATTATTATTATATATGAGGAAAGTTATATAAAAATTACTAAACTATAAAGAATGCATTAAGAATACTAAAAGGTGGTAATTAAGCCCTTATTTCGATATAATAGGTAGGATAGAATTTATAGGATTTTTATATTTTTTGAAGGAGAGAAGTATTGAAATACGGAGTTTTGTGGAGAAAAACGACCAAGAACATCGGTGATGATATGCAGAGCTATGCAGCCAGCTTGTTTTTGCCGAGTGTTGACTATATGGTTGATATTGAGGAACTCGATTCATTTGTTGCAGAGGATGATGAGCCGGTTGCGACCATTATGAGCGCATGGTACATGTGGCATAAATGGAATTGGCCGCCGACCAAGTCTCTTTATCCTATGTGGCTCGGGTTCCATTATGACGACCTGCAGAGAGCCCGCAAGAGAGGCATGCCCTGCCATTTCGAGTATCTTGAGAGTGGTCCGGGGTTTGAATACCTTAAGGCCTATGAGCCTATCGGATGCCGCGATCCCTATACTATGGAGCAGCTTGACAGAATTGGTATTAAAAACTATTTCTCGGCTTGTGTGACACTTACACTTCCCAAGCGTCCTATAGTTAAGCCTGAGAAAGAATATATTGTTTGTAATGACGTCGGCAAAAAGGTGCTCAAGGCTATCAAAAAGCAGCTTAAGGGGCAGGATGTCGAGATTAAGGTTATACCTCCTACGAGAAAAGTACCTTCTACTGACATGCCTTGGGAAGAGAGAAAGAAGGAAGTTGAAGACTATCTGGATATCTACCAGAACGCTAAATGTGTTATTACAAAGCGTCTTCACTGTGCACTTCCCTGCCTGGCACTTGAGACACCGGTTCTCTTGGTGAGAAAGAATTTTGATTCTCCCAGATTTGCACCCTATAAGGATTGGATGAAGTCAACCACTCAGGACAGAGTAATTGCCGGTGAGTTTAAATCCTTCATGATTAACCCTGAGCCTAATCCTACAACTTATCTGGAATACAGAGATTCAATTAACAAGGCGGTTACAGAATTTATCGATAACGCCAAGAAAGAAACCAGAAAGGCTTCAGAGCTTGTTCGTACTTCATACACTCCTGAGGAGGTTATGAAGTGGCAGAATGAGACCATGAAGATGACTCTACACAATTTCCACAAGGAAGAGCATATCGATATATGGGAGCTTGCGTGGTACCACAATTCAAATGTGATATCCAAGTATATTAAATGGCGCAAAAAGCTCGGTATGGAGCTTCCGCCCAATAAAGACGACGAAGTATAAAATTACAGCCTGCATCACGAAGATGCAGGCTGATTTTTAATTTCCGGTGTTTTATTTAATAAGAAATTAAATACATATCCACATAGCAGAAGCTTTACAATATCCATAATAAAGTACGCTACCGGACAATAGGCAACAAAGGCTGAACCGGCGGGCTCAGCAGAAAGCCATGTACCAAATAAAGCGGTGATATATACTGCGCAGAAGGCTGTCAGAAGAAGTGCTATGGTAATAAGCAGAATTCTTCCGGAGACTATATTCTTTTCTTTTATTGTTTTGAAGATAATTAAAACAAAACCTGACAATGAAACAGGTATTAACAGTATCATCGCAAATCTGTATATTTTGTAGATGAGAGTGGCAATTGTGATGAATAAATACCGCTCTCTGACAATATTATTATTTGTCATTTTATAAATTGAACTATCAATGCCAAATTCAACCAGCTGCTCATCAGTTAATGGCATATTAACCTTGAATAAATTCTCTATAGCACCAATTTTATTCATATCGCCATCGGCATAAAAGACAGAGTCGCTTACTTTTACATTTTTATAGATTGAAAACCTACCTATGGTCTTGATGGCAATTACAGCGTCTTCTACCAACTCTGAAAATTTATATCCACGAATATAACCGGTAAGATAAATGCGGTTCTTCTTATGCAGTATTCCGGTATCAAATGCTTCTTCAAGTTCAGCTGCAGCAGCACGGCAAAACTCCTGAGCTGTCTGCTCGGACTCATAACATCCGTTATCTTTCATTGATTCCCGAAGTGCCCAGGTGAACATATCGCCTCTGGGCCAACCTGAAAAATTGCTTGCGCCACGGTTTCCCCAGTCTACGAACTCTTCTTCAAGACCATTAAGACTTGCCAGATGAGGACTGGCTTCTACAGCTGCATGAAAAGCTCCTTTGCTGAACCAGGTATCCTGATCCTCGTCAGCATCAGAGGAATCAATTCTGTATAACATCCCGCAGAGCCTTGCAAATTCACCTTTGGATCTGTCGTTAGTCAGAGCGATACCGTAATGATTGGCATTCATTTTTGAAACAAAGGTAGTTGATGTATATGCTCCGATAAAGGCCAGCAAAAGAGCACACGTAACAAGGATAAAGGCTTTAATACTGCTATTTTTTTTGATAAGCAAATATAGTTCCCGGCAGAAGCAAACTGCAGAAGCGCAAATGAGGAAGGGTAAGAGCCAGATAGCATCCTCTTTTAATATCCAAAACCATGCTGTATATATAAATCCGGCAAAGCCGAATATGAGGCTGTATATGTACTTTCCGTTACAGCTGTAGAGATATATACCAAGAACACATGCAATTACTGCAAGAGGAATAAGACCCAGCAGAGCAGCACGATATAGCTTTAAGGTCCCAAAACCGGCAGGATTAAACAGAAGAAATAAATAAACAATATTGGAAAATTTATTTGAAAAGAGAGGCCTTAAAGCAGCAGCGCATAAGGCGGAAACGGCAATTATTAAAAGACCGCATCCGACTCCGTATGAAATATGAAGTTTGTTTAGAATAAAGCAAAATAGGGGATAACCTATTTCCTTGATATAGGTATGGTAATCGAACTTTCCAAGCCACTTTCCGGATGACAAGGCAATGGCTTGTTTTATCTGATGCCAATCATCAGCGCCACCACCCCTTATTGCAACATCAATGTTTTGAATCTGTGCGAGCCAAACTCTAAATACTGTAATGAATATGATGAAAAATATACCGGATTTTTTTGCGATTTTACTCATGATCTTTATAGCGTCCCAATTTCTGTAAAATGATGTATGCTGTTCAGAATATCATTATCCGTTTTTTTTGAAACACTGTCAAAATATAAAAATGGCATGCTCAATATTGAAAATAGTATACGGAGACGAATAGATGGTGATTAAAGTGATGAAGAGATATGAAAGTTATGAAAAGTTATGAAAGGTTATGAACGAATATAAAAGTTATGAAGAAATATGAAAAGGATTGCTATGAAACATAAAGTATCAGCCTGCATCGCGAAGATGCAGGCTGTCTTCATATATTCTGTGTAATGGAATGCGATAGGTTGGCAATTTTGTGGCTTATCGGCTAAAATAGAAAAGTGATTAATTTTTTAGTGAGGACGGGTAATGAAAAGAAGCTATATTAAGAGAATGCTCGCTATGATGAGCATGGTTGCAGTGACAGTTAGTTTTACAGGGGAGCACGCACTGGCAGTGTCCGAAGAGACATTGATGGCAGAGAATGAGAACCTGCAAACACAGGAATCAGAAACTCTTTCGGAAAACGGTGAAGGAGAGACAAGCGGGGGGAATGCTGAAAGTAGCCAGATTCCGGATGAGGAGAGTAATAACCGGGAGAGCGGCGAAGGCGCTGAGGATGCAGCTAAGGCTGCTGAAGCTGAAAATAGTGATTTAAACGGCGAGAATGCTGAAAAGGCGGAAGAAGGCAGCAATGCTGAAGAATCAACCAATGAAACAGCAGAAGATCAGGAGACAGAGGAACTGAATAGTTCTGCAGAGGACGAGGCAAATCCCGCGGTCTCCGATGGAGATGCAGCCCAGGCTGATGAGGCTTCTGAAGATAAGGAGCCTTTGGTAAGCGGAACTTTCCACTATGAGACCGAGACGGATGGGTACCATTTTGTATTCAGTGCGGATGAGAATGTGGTTCCTGATGGAACGAAGGCTGAGGTAAAGCTGGTTCAGGAAGATGAAAATACCGGTAATGAGATTGACAGTGAGATTGATGGAGAAGCGATAATCGCAGACGTTTTTGACATAAGGTTGTTTGATCCGGAAGGAACAGAGATACAGCCCGAAGAAGGCGGCGTCCATATTTCTTTGAAACTCTCGGAAGAATCAATGATCAGACAGGAAGAGTATGAAGGCTATTCTGATCTTAAGATGATTCACGTACATGAAGAAGAGATCAAGGAGCTTGAGAGCAAAGAGAGTAAGGAAACCTCCGGCATAGAAATACCGGCAGATAGTGATGTTGAGACCTATGTATCAGAGGATATGATAGATTCCGATACTCAGACTTTGAAAGATAATCTGCTTCCCCAGACGGTTGTTTTGGGAAGCTCCAAAGAAAAGGAATACTATCAGAATATTACATTGGATTTTGATACTGATTCATTTTCAGAATTTGCTTTGGTGAATGTTTTGAAATATGAATATGATCCGTTGATAACAGTTGAGGGCGATGTATCAGTTATCGACCTTACGCCACTGAAAGCTGACCTTGATGCTGATTTTTATGGTGTATTGCAGGGAGCTTTGGGAAAGGCCTGGAAGGTTACCAAAGCGGATCGAACAAAGTTCTATAAGATCATTGTTCCCGCCGGAACTTATTATCAGAAGAGCGATGCATCTTCTTTGAGATTTGGAAATAATACTACTCTTGTGATGGAGGGTGTTACTGTAATCAATCAGCGAGATGGTCTGATGTTTACTACACGCCAATTATATGATGATAAAGGTGAAGTGAAGGGAAAGTACGACGATTATTGCAACATCGCTCTCGTCGGAGGAGTCCTCGTTGCAAATAGTGCGTGTACAGAGCATTCAATGGTGAAACTCGCACATATAACAGGTCTTCAGTTCAGTGGCGTGACTTTCCAGGGCGGAGCATCTCCTCACATGTTTGAGATAGCTGCCTGCAAGGATGTAAAGGTTTCAGGTTGTACCTTTAAAGATACTTTGCATGGAAATAATGAGCTTGAGGCATTTCAGATTGATGTACAAAAAGAAGGTATGATGACCTATGATGTTGATCCTGCCAACGATGACTATCCTTGCACAAATGTAGAGGTTTCAGGGTGTACTTTTTCGAATCTTTACAGAGGTTTCGGAAGCCACGGTGCAATCGCCGGTCCCGTGTACTATACCAACATCAACGTTCATAATTGCACTTTTGATAACATAATAAATACCGCAATAATGTGTACGATGTGGAAGGATTCCAATATCGCCAATAATGTAATCACTAATGTAGGCAGAGGAATCGATACCACCACCTACTCCTGGTACACGAATTATCCAACCGATGAAGATGATAATCCGGGTAGTCTTTCATATAATTCAAACACGACTATTTCCGGCAATCAGATTTCTATCGGCGGGGCTGACAGAAATAGTGGTATTTGGGCAGGAATCCTCCTTTCCGGTTATTACAGTGCTACTGCGGGCGAGAATTATCCGGCAGGACTTTATCCTGTAAGCGGATTCACAGTAACTGGCAACACTATTTCAGGATATAAAGATTGGAATTACTTTAAACAGGATGACATTTTTGCTGATATCTATACCCTCTATGCGAAAGGTGTTAGCATCAGCTCTAATACGCTAACCGACAACTGGTACGGAATTCAGGTTCAAGGCAGCGGAGAAGCGTCGATGCTGAGCGCAAACCATTTTGGCAGTGAGAAATATGCGAGCATAGCTGTTAAAAATGGTGGTAATGTACAGGATATGTCCGGAAACAAGCTCACTATGGATTGCCCCTTCGGAATTTATGTTGATGATGAATCTATCTGTAACGGAACCTGTGAGACAAACGCTTATGTAATGGGAGCAGGTGAATCAAAAAGCGTAAGAACCGGAGTGTTTTCATTATTCACCAATGATTGCAGCAACCAGATTGCCGGAACCTATAAATCTAGCAAAAAATCTGTGGCTAAAGTAACGCAGTCCGGTAAGATTAAGGGAATCAAAAAAGGAAAGGCAACAGTTACAGCTTCCTGGGACAGAGGCGGCGGAGTAGTTAATGTAGTGCTTACTGCCAACATAAAGAAAGCCCCAAGTAAGATCAAGCTTGCCAAGAAGAAAAACCTTAAAAAGGGCAGGACATATCAGCTTAATCCCAAAGTAAATAAAGGGGCGCACTGCGAGAAATATAAATATAAGAGCAGTAACAAGAAGGTTGCAAAGGTTTCATCGACAGGACTTGTTACGGCCAGGAAAAAAGGAAAAGCAATAATAACTGTAAAGGCCTATAACGGCGTTTCGACAACAATACTTATAAATGTAAAGTAAAAAATACTCCCGAGAATGAATCAATTCTCGGGAGTGTTATTTTTCTTATTCTGTTTATTTCTTTTTTTCATCTTGTACATCTGTTCATCGGCCATGGCAATGATCTTATCAAGATCTAGGAACTCATCGAATATCGTCGAGTATGCGCCATAGCTTGAAGATACGGTGTAGCCAAGCTTTTCGCTTTCTTCCTTAAGTTTTTCCTCCATCTTCGCTATAATATCGCAGCTGTTGCACTCGCCGGGCACCAGGGCAAGCATTTCATCACCGCCGAATCTGACACAAAGAGAACCTTTAGGACATACGGATTTAAGCACCTTAGCAACTGTAGCTATTGCACGGTCGCCTGCAGCGTGACCGAGATTGTCGTTTATCTCTTTCAGGCCGTTTAAGTCGGTCATGATGATTGTGAGCTTCTGGCCGGAATTCTGAGGAGCATCTTTGAGCTCTTCAAGCTTTGAAAGAAACGCCAGTCTATTGTAGAGACCGGTGAGGGCATCATTTTGATACATCCTCTGAATCTTATCACGAAGATATTTCTGGTAGCGGATGGTTACATAACCGCCAAAGCCCATTCCGAGACAGTTTGTAAGGCTCGGAGTTCTCGAATAATCTATGAGGTCGTACCGGTTGAAGGAATAGCATACAAAACCGATATCTTTTCCCATATACTCAAGAACATTGAAGATAATGGGATAACCTCTCTCCATGATATCATCGAGATTTGGGATGATATCCTCTTCATTGTACGGGAAAATCTCGTCAGTGTCGCTGTAGGAGTTATAGATGACGCTCCTGGTGGTCTTTTCCATGTCTTCGAGGAAATAATTGTTCTCGATGTTAAAGCAAGCATCTTCCACAATAAGGCACATATTTTTGGTGATGGAGTTCGTAACTGAATTGGAAAGGTGCCAAATGCAGTCGGCCATCGTGTCACTAGCCATGATGTTGGAAGTGAGATCCTGCATAATATATACGTCATCCTGATGATGGTAGAATCTGTTGTTAAAGCCCTGAACAGTAGACATCCAGTTAATCTGGCAGCGAGGACAGCCGCAGGACTCGTTGGCCATGAAACTGGGAGTTATCCACTCGGTAATGTTTTTTTCGCCGCGAAGAACGCCGTTTATAACTTTCATGACGGTATTTGCAAGAGTTGCACTGTCACAGATAGCGGTCGTGATTCCGGGAGAGGATAAAAAGGCCTCATCCAGTCCGTCAAATCCGGATATCAGAACCTGATCGGGAGTATTAATTCCGTGAGAACTAAAGACATCACAGACATTTATCGCCATGATATCGTTGGCACAGATAACAGCGTCCGGAATGACATCCCTTTTAAGCAGCTCCTTGGCAGCAGCTCTTGAAGGAATCGACCAGAAATCCCCGTAGCTTACCATGCTGTTATCAAAGGTGAAACCATTTTCCTCAATGACTTTTTTGAAAACTTCAAGCCTCTCATTTGAGAATTCGCTGTCCGGTTTTCCGGCCATAAAATGAGGATGTTTAGGCTTGTGGAACTCAATTATGTGCCTTACTATGGCTTCAAAACCCTTGGCATAATCAAATTTTACATGGGAAACATTATCATATTCGCCGTCAACGATGATGGCGGGAACCTCATGACTGTTAGCCTTGTCGATGATTCGTTCGACGAGCTCACGACATTTGATCTTTTCATCCATGATAATAATGGCATCGACTTTGTCATAAGGAATAAGGTCAAAAACAGATGCTTCTGCGAGATGGGCATTGCCGACATTGCCTATTTCGGCATTCATGGCATAGATAAACAGACGGCTGTCAGCTGCCTTCAAGAGCTCATTGAGTTCTGCTGTAAAACTGAAGACCTGAGAGTCGTATATTCTATATGTGCATAGAGCTATTATCTTCTTGCCAGCTATCATATGCCCTCACAAAAGTTACGCTGATAATCGGAAAAAATCATTTTTCCATTTAATATATTATCATATAAAAATCTGCATAGTATCAATATTTATTAGATTTTAATTATTTTAGCGTTTTTTTATAACCAAATACAGAATGTGGCTGTGATGGAAAACGAAAACCGCCGCAAGCAGGAACAGATGGGTGTAAAAAGCTCCCACTATGTAGTAATTGCGCTCAAGCAGGTAACCTGCCTCAAATCCAAAGAAGCAAAGGAGTCCCGACAGCGTAAGTCCCAGCATCAGAAGCGGGAGTTTCATGAATATGTTTCGCATCGCATGCAGGAAATCCTTAAAGGAAGCGTCGAAGTAAACGAAACGACCTATCATAAGACCGAGATAGTACATCATAACAGGGCTGTACTCACTTTCGTCGCCGATGACATTAAGAAACATCAAGATAATTATCACATAAAACATGCCGAGCATTCTGACACAGGCGATGTCATCTCTGGAAATCCTTTTTAAAGGGATGATAAGCTTATCCAAAATTGTGTTTAAAACGCAGGACAAGCAGATAAGAAGCAGAAGTACGAAATCTTTCCAGTTTTCCCAGATATACATGAACTGTCCGAGGAATCCTGTCTGTGTGGTGCCCTGAATCAGGCTGTACACATGGTTTAGAACCACATAGGCACAGGCAAAGGACATGACTGAGGTCGCGGAGATGATCATCTCGTACAGGAGCTGAACCGAGTTATGAAAACGCTCGCTGATAAGTGTTTTCCGCTCCTCGCGGTCCCTGCTGGAGGTGACTATTTCTGTTCCGCCGAGGATCAGGAAGTCACAGATGATTATTCCCACCAGTGCCAAAAGAAAGAATATGAGCTTTTTTATCAAAGTGAAATCCGGATTAATATATGCTTCTATTGTCATGTTTTTTTCTCCTTAAATTATTTAACAACCTTTATATTTTAATGACTTCTCCGACCTTTTTTCAACCCCCGCCGCGATCAAATTGCGCGCCCCCGAAAATAATTTTCCACATGATATAATCAGTGTATTATATTTCCAAAACTATTAGTTTTAATTGTTTTAGAACAAAGGATAACGGTTGTATGAAACAGCGTGAAGGCTTGCCGATTTGGGCGATAATTGCAGTTCTGCTCGTAATGGCTCTTTTGGGCGGAATTTTGCTTAATCTGAATAAAAAGAATACAGAAAGCAGCGATAAGCTCGTTGTTGTTTCACCGCATCCGACGGATTTCATGATTCCTCTTATTCAGGAGTTCGAAAATGAGACGGGGATAGAGGTGGACCTTCGCAGCTGCGGTACTTCCGAGGCTATTCGAAGCATGGTGGACGATGAAAATATCGATGTTTTGTGGGGAGGATCGCTTTTGTCCGTCGGTGCATACAGTGAGTTCTTTTACCCGTACAAAACCGTGAACAGGGCTATGTTCAAGGATGATTTCAAGGATATTGACGGGAGGATCACCTGTTTTTCCAACGTTCCCAGTGTGATCATCGTGAACGAAGATATTATAGGAAACACGCAGATTGAGGGCTATGAGGACCTTCTTGCCGAGAATCTCAAGGGTAAGATCGCTTATGCGAATCCCGGTAAGTCATCTTCTGCCTTCGAGCACCTGGTTAACATTCTCTATGCGATGGGGGATGGTAATCCGGAAGCCGGTTGGGATTATGTGGAAAAATTTATCGATCAGCTGAATGGTATTTTGCTTGGAAGTTCTTCTGAAGTTTACGAGGGCGTTGCTGCAGGAAAATATGTGGCAGGCCTTACTTTTGAAGAAGCTGCGGTTACTATGCTCGGAAAAGGGAAGCATATAAGGATAATCTACATGGAGGAGGGTGTCGTTTCGACGCCTGACGGAATCTATATCAGCAAGAATTCTACGAATATACTTAAGGCGGAGAAGTTTGTCGACTTCATGACAAGTGCGGGAACCCAGGAATTTATGGCGGGTAACCTCGGAAGACGCTCTGTTAGACGCGATGTATCTGCATCGGAGCTTGTTATCCCCGATAATGAGATTACCGCAATCGATGTCGACAGAGATGAAGTAATCAGCAAAAAGGATGAATGGAATTCCAAATTCCTTGCACTTTTCGGGGAGGATAGCGATGAATAAGGCTCCCGCATCTTTTCAGGAAAACATAAGAAAAACCTTCATCAGATTTTCAGTTGTGCCCGTAGCGCTTGTTTCCGTAATGGCTTTGATTCTCTTTGTATTTTCCTTTGCCTTGATTATGGCGATCTCGAATCGCGGAGAGAATGAGGCTGTCAATGAAAAGCTCACTAAGATGACCAACATCTATTATCAGATGTTGGATGATGTGGGAGAATCCCTTGAAAATAACCATCTGACAGTTTCGAGGAATGAGGTTTTCGGAATTTTGTATGACAGGACCTCGGAATTTGAGGATATCGGAGATCTTATTATCCTCTCAAAGGATCAGAAGGTGCTGTTTAAGAGTAAGAGTAGTGTTCCGCAGTTTTTGACGGATGGAACAAGCTCAAACTGGGGCATTTTGAAGGCTTTGAAGAAGGCGAGGGGCAAGACCGCGTCGATTTTGTACGATAAGAAGCTGTGCATAGGAAAAGGCGTGTATCGCGGCGAGAAACTCAGGTTCATGATCGTCTATATCGTGCCTTCGGATGTGCTCAGCGTGGCGTCGGAGATTCAGAGCAGATATGTGCTCATTACAGATAAAAACGGTTGGATTTACGCGGCAAACACGAATAAACTCCGAGACAGCTACGGACAGATAGATTCGAGGATTGCGCAAAACACAGGATTTATCATGGTCGACGGCGGACTGTTCTATGTGCATAAGTCGGTAACCGACAAGGGATTTGGGGTATATACCATAACCGACATGGGTTGGAGTGTTCAGTTGATTATCGTGCTTATCGTGATTTTGGCGATTGTATTTCTGGCAATTGCGTTTGTTACAGTCAGAAGTACTGCAAAGAGCTCAGAGGAATACACCCGTGACATCAGGAAAATCGAGAACGCCCTTGAAGAGGTTCAGAACGGCAATCTTGATGTGAGCCTCAGAATAGGCAGCAGCAAGGAGTTCATGACTATCGGAAACGATTTCAATGATATGCTTAAGGGTCTTCGCGAGCAGATAGAGAGGAACAACGAACTAGCACAAAATGCGGCTTTCGCGCAGGTTAAACAGCTGGAGAGCCAGTTTAATCCGCACTTTTTATTTAATACTCTTGATAATATAAGATTCATGGCTAAGATCGATCCCGCGGCAGCTGATAAGATGATTGTGTCTTTGTCGGGGATTTTGCGATACTGCATCCGTGATATGCGAGAGGAAGTTACGGTCAGGGAGGATCTTGATAATCTGCAGTTTTACCTGAATATATTGCAGATACGTTTCAACAAGCGTTTTGCCTATAATATCGAGGTCAATGAGGACATCATGGACTGCCTCATTCCGAAGCTGATGCTGCAGCCTCTTCTTGAAAATGCTATCAAGTACGGCTTCGGTGACCGTGAAAAGCTGACGGTGAATATCCGCGGCTATCAGATGCAGGATGAGCTTGTCTTTATCTGCGAAGACGATGGCGCCGGAATTGATGAGGAGCAGCTGTGGGTAATTCAGAATTATCTTAAAGAGGATGAAAACCGCACCAACCATTATGGGCTGTATAATATTCACCGCAGGATCAGGCTGCTTTATAAGGGCAACTACGGCCTGGATGTTACAAGTAAGAAGAATGAAGGCACGTGCGTGAGGATGATTATTCCGAAGCATACTTAAAGCCTTCTCCCGAGGGGCGCACGACGTCCGGGGGACGTCGGCTTTGCGCGGACCGGAGCGGAGCGGAGACAGGTGGCGCACAGCGCCGGATGAGGGTAAGAATGTACAGAGTACTTATTGTAGAAGACGAAGATATCATAAGAAAAGGCATCGCCTACACCATGGACTGGACCGGCATGGGCTGCACCATAGCAGGCGAAGCCGCTAACGGCAAGGAAGGCCTTGAGAAGATTGAGGAACTTTCACCGGATATAGTTCTTGCAGACATAATGATGCCTGTTATGGACGGCATTGAGATGATCAGAAAAGGGCAGGAAATCTCTGACTTCAAGGCTATCATAATGACCAGCTATGCCGATTTTGAATACGCAAAGCAGGCGATTGACCTTGGAGTATCAGCGTATCTGATGAAGCCCGTGGATGAGGAAGAACTGAGGAAAAATGTTGCGAAGGTAACTTCCGAGATCGAGAAGGATAAGCAGATAAAGCAGCTTTCGGAGAGAAAGAAGTCCGGAGATGACCTCGATGTGGCCTTCATCAAGTCGGACAAGGATAATGACTATATTCAGCATATAATTGAGAGGACGCGTGAGCGCTATTCTGAGAAGATCAGTCTGGACATGTTTTCAGAGGAACTGGGAGTGTCTTCAAGCTATCTTTCGCGCAAATTCAAAGAGGCCACCGGCCAGACCTATCTTGATTTCCTAAACCGCTACCGCGTAAGCCAGGCAGTAAAACTCCTTGAAACCGGCACCTACAAAGTGTATGAAGTCTCTGAACTTACCGGCTTCAGCGACTACAAGTACTTCAGTACTGTCTTTAAGAAGTACGCTGGAAGTTCCCCCTCTGACTTTGTGAAGTGAAGTTCAAAATATTGGATAATTAAACAGAATTTTAGGTATAGAAAAACGATTTCCTTCGGTATCATCTTCTTATCAAATGTATTTAACATTTTGAAAGGAGAGGAAAATGAGAAAAAAGTTAGCATTGGTTTTAGCAGGACTTATGACACTCAGCGTAGTTGGCTGTGGCGGATCTAACGGAGGATCTACAGAGGCACCCGCTGCTGAGACAAAGACTGAGGAGGCTGCACCGGCTGAGACAGCTACAGAAGAGCCCGCAGCAGAGGAGACAACAGAAGCTGAAGAGGCAACTGAGGATGCAGGTGAGGCTACAGAGGCCGGCGGAATGGATGCTCTTATTGAGGCAGCTAAGGCTGAGGGAGAGCTCATCGTTTACGGTTCATGCGAGGAAGAGTACCTTGCAGCAGCTTGTGAGAACTTCGAAAAAATGTATGGCATAAAAGTTCAGTATCAGCGCCTTTCTACCGGTGAAGTTCAGAGTAAGATCGAAGAAGAGAACGGAAATCCTTCAGGTGACGTTTGGTTCGGCGGCACAACCGATCCCTATAACGTAGCAGCAGGCGAGGGACTTCTTGAGGCATATGAAGCACAGAATGCTTCTCATCTTATCGGTGATAAGTATCGCGACAAGGATGGTTACTGGTATGGAATCTACAAGGGAATCCTTGGTTTCATGGTGAACAGAGACGAGCTCGAGAGAATGGGCATCGACGAGCCTAAGGACTGGCAGGATCTTCTTGATGAGAAGTACAAGGGACTTGTATGGCTTTCAAACTACAACACAGCAGGAACAGCTAAGCTTGTTATCAACACAATGATCCAGAAGTACGGACATGATGAAGGTATCCAGTACCTCGTTGACCTCGATAAGAACATCGAAGTTTACACAAAGTCAGGTTCAGGCCCTTCCAAGAACGTTGGAACAGGTGAGTGTATCGTAGGTATCGGTTTCCTTCACGATGGCATCACACAGATCGTTGACAACGGTTATGGCAATATTGACCTAGTAATTCCTTCAACAGGAACATCCTTCGAGATCGGTGCAACAGCTATTTTCAAGGGATGCGCACATCCCAATGCAGCTAAGCTTTGGATCGAGTATGCACTCAGCCCTGATTGCGTTGAGCTAGCAGCACAGAACGGTTCTTACCAGTTCCTTGTTATCGACAATGCGAAGCAGCCCGAAGTAGCAGCAGAGTTTGGACTTGATCCCGAGAACGTTATGGATTATGACTTCGAAGATGCAAAAGAGAATACAGAAACTTACATTGAGGAAGTTATGACCGCACTCGGAAGCGCAGCAGACGATCGTTTCCAGACCGAATAATATAACTATTATGGGCGGATGTGTATTTATCCGCCCTAAATTTTTAGAGGAGGAGTTGAAAAATGGCAAAGAGTCAAAGTGCCAGCCTTGACAGGAAAAAGCTCATGGCGGATCCCATCATGGTTTCTACCATTATTCTTTTGGTGGTTTTTCTTACAGTATTTATTCTTTACCCGCTGGCTATACTGCTTGTTGACAGCTTTGTATCTGAATCGGGGTTAACGCTTGATACATTTAAGAGAGTTATGGGACTCTCAAATTTCAGACGCGCGATTACCAACACACTTAAGGTTGGATTTTTGGTAGGTATCGCGTCAGCTCTCATAGGCCTTTTATTTGCTTATGTTGAGGTTTATGTAAAACTCAGAACAAAATTCATGGAAGGTCTTTTCAAAGTCGTTTCCATGCTTCCGGTGGTTTCACCGCCGTTCGTGCTTTCACTTTCGATGATCATGCTTTTCGGAAAAGCAGGTATCATTACACGTTTTATTTTACATATCTACGACAACAGCGTGTATGGATTCTGGGGCATCGCCATAGTCCAGACACTTACATTTTTCCCTGTGTGCTACATGATGCTCAAGGGACTTTTGAAAAATATCGATCCTTCACTTGAGGAGGCTGCCAGAGACATGGGCGCTTCCCGTTTCAAGGTATTCATGACGGTTACTTTCCCGCTTATTCTTCCGGGACTTGGAAATGCCTTCCTTGTAACCTTCATCGAGTCTATCGCAGATTTCGCTAACCCCATGATTATCGGTGGTTCCTACGATACACTTGCGACAACAATTTACCTTCAGATCACAGGTGCGTATGATAAGCAGGGCGCGGCTGCCATGGCGGTTGTACTTCTTGCAATCACACTCGTGATGTTTATCATTCAGAAGTATTATCTCGAAGCCAAGAGCACAGCTACTCTTTCAGGAAAAGCGTCCAGAGAGCGTATGCTCATCACAGATAAGAGCGTTACAATCCCTCTTACAATCCTGTGCTCAGCGCTCGCGATTTTCGTAATAATCATGTATATCTGCGTTCCCTTCGGCGCTATGTTTAAGACCTGGGGATACGATTTTCATCTGACCTTCAAGTGGTTCGGCCAGGTGTTCACAAAGTACAAGGGACTAAAAGCATTTAAGGACAGCTTCATTCTTTCCTTCATATCGGCGCCTATCACAGCGCTGCTGTCCATGATCATCTCTTATCTTGTTGTTAAGAGAAAGTTCAAGGCAAAGGGCTTTATCGAGGCGGTTTCAATGTTGGCTATGGCAGTTCCCGGAACTGTACTCGGTATCGGATATATCAGAGGATTTTCAGGCGGTATCTTCGGAACAGGAATCCTTCAGGGACTGTACGGAACAGGTGCTATTCTCGTAATCGTATTTATCGTTCGAAGCCTTCCTACAGGAACCAGAAGCGGTATCTCCGCCCTCAGACAGATTGATAAGAGCATTGAGGAATCCGCTTATGATATGGGTGCCGACAGCTTCAAAGTGTTTATGACAGTTACACTTCCGCTTATCAAGGACAGCTTCCTTTCGGGATTTGTAACATCCTTCGTAAGAAGTATCACAGCGATCAGTGCAATCATCCTTTTGGTTACACCTTCGTATCTTCTTATTACGGTTCAGATCAACGAGTTCGCAGAGAAGGGATCCTACGGAATTGCCTGCGCTTTTGCATCAATCCTGATCCTTATCACCTACAGTGCGGTTCTTGTTATGAACCTTGTGATTAAACATTTCGGAACAAGTCGCCAGGTTAAGACTACAGATTGACGGGAGGAGAAAAATTATGTCAAAGGAGAAAAAGGGCGTACGCCTTGAACATATTTCAAAGATTTACAAGGATCCCAAGACCGGTAAAGATTTCTATGCAGTTAAGGATGCAAATATCGAGATCGAACCCGGAAGTTTCGTAACACTTCTTGGACCTTCAGGATGCGGAAAAACAACAACTCTTCGTATGATCGCCGGCTTTGAGAGCCCGGACGAGGGAGAGATTTACCTTGGAAATGAGCCGATAAATGCGCTCACTCCCAACAAGCGTGATACGGCTATGGTTTTCCAGAGCTATGCGCTTCTTCCTCACTACAACATTTTTGATAATGTTGCATACGGACTTAAGCTTCGTAAGATGGATAAGGAGACTATCAGGAAAAAGGTTACTGACATTCTCGGACTCGTAGGACTTGAGGGCATGGAAAACAGAATGACTAACCAGCTTTCAGGTGGACAGCAGCAGAGAGTTGCTCTTGCTAGAGCGCTTGTAATTGAGCCCGGCGTGCTCCTTTTCGATGAGCCTTTGTCAAACCTTGATGCAAAGCTTCGTGTTTCCATGAGAACAGAGATCAGAAGAATCCAGCAGGAAGCAGGAATCACAGCTATTTATGTAACTCATGATCAGAGTGAGGCTATGGCTATCTCCGATAAGGTCATCATCATGAAGGGGGGTCTTGTGGAGCAGATTTCCACACCTCAGGAAGCATACTACTATCCGAACAACAAGTTTGTCGCAGATTTCATTGGCGAAGCAAACTTCCTTAAGGCTATTGTCAAGTCACAGGATATTGTCGAAATAAATGGTGAAGAGGTTAAGTGCTCAACAGGAAGTCTTGGAAACGGAGCTGAGTGCAGCATCGTTCTTCGTCCCGAGGGAGCAACCCTTGGCGACAACGGTTCTATAATGGGCGAAGTTGAGTATTCATGCTTCATGGGTGCTTATCAGGATTATCACATTAAGATCGGTGATGAACTTGTTAAGATCCAGGAGTACAACCCGAAGAACAAGAAGATTTATGGTGTAGGCGACAAGGTTTATCTGAACTTTGAAGAAAATACATTATATGCGCTTTAAAAAGAACACGAAGAAAAGGAGGGCGCTGAATGGGAACGCTCGAATTTTTTGAAAGCAGTGCCGATCTTGCGGTCGCACTTAGACTTGTGATAGCAACTCTTTTCGGTTGCCTCATTGGCTGGGAACGTGTGGTAAAGCGTCATACCGCGGGTATCAAGACTTTTGCTCTTGTGAGCCTTGGTTCAGCGGTTGCGACATCCCTGAATATATATCTTGCAATGTTGCCGGGGCTTGGGGCTGATGTCAGCCGAATTCCCGCCGGCGTAGTAAGCGGTATCGGTTTCCTCGGCGCAGGTACTATCCTCGTCACAGGTAAGAAACAGATAAAGGGACTTACCACAGCTGCTTCTCTGTGGGTTACTTCCTGCATGGGAATGGCTATTGGCGCAGGATATATCGTTATCGGCATCACTTGCTTTGTGCTGGTCATGATCGCCAACGTAGTGCTTATGAATCTTAGCAATGTTGTTGAAGAATATAGTAAGTACATGAGCATGTATATTGAAGTGAATAAAGGCTCAGTCACTAAGCTCTCCAAGTATCTGTCTGAAGAGGATCTCTCAATCAGCAGTATGACCAAGAGCAAGGAGAAGACACTTCAATCCTCTGATGTTGCACTTCTGATCGATATCGACAGCTCCAGAAGACGCTCCCACAGGGAAATCATCAGAAGACTCCAGGAGCTGGAGTATGTTAATTATGTGGAAGAGATTTGATGGATATAGCATTATTTATAGGCTTGTCGTAAGTCAATTCGCGAAGAAATTAGGAATGGACTTACAGCTGGAGTCCTTTTTCTGTGGAATAGGAGTTTTGTGCAAAACCACAGATGTGTAAATCGGATTAATCTGCGTAATAGAAATTTTGTGCTAGAACACAGATAAAAAAATTGGTCAAATCTGTGAAAAAAATAATATGTGTAATATCATAGATGATTTTGAATTTTTATAGTTAAATTTATCTGTGAAAATTAGTATTGCGTAAGGAACACAGAAATATCTGACACAAAACTGGGTGGATAAAGGAAAAATATCTGTGAATAAAGAGTAGAAGCCCATAACACAGATTTTGGCAGAAAAATAATCTGTGGAAGAATTAAAAAAGTGGTTTTCACAGAAGATGAATAAATCCTATGGACATAATGTGGAAATGCTAAGTATATAAGATGTTAATCACAACAAAGAACATTGTGGTTCAAAATTAAGACACATTTGTGTGCTAGCATCAAAAATATGTGGATAATCAAGGCGCAATCAAACACAGTGTTTATCCATACCACATCAATTATCAATTGGGAGGAAAAAAATGAGTCAGGAAAAAGTTGATGCTTACAAAATCGAGAAGAAGGGGAGAAAGGCAAGAATCGCAAAACATAAGAGAAATGTAAAGATTGCAAAGTGTGTAAGTCTGGTGCTTCTGCTTGCTGTATGTTCTCTGGTAGGATGGAGAGTTTATGCTGCTAAACATCCTGCAGCAGATGCAGCTGCAACAGAAATTTCAGAGGATGTAGTACCTGCAGCAGAGACAGTTGATGGAACAGAAGCTACATCAGATAATGCAGAGGAAACTACTACAGAAGATACTACTACAGAAGATACTACTGAGGATGCTGCAGCGGAAGACACAACAGATGCTAACTAATCCGTGATATATTTCATGACTGATTAAGATAATCAGTTTCAGGCTGAATTTTTTATTTTAGCATTTAGTTTCAATTTAGGTTAGAGGTATATAGTGTAATCATCGAGAGGAGCAATCCTTTTGGAAATAGCATACACACACTCTTTCTTCATATTAGTTGGCCGGGCTTCTCGAGGAGCCCGGCCATTCCTCATTAATATCGCAAAGCTTTATTCAGTCAAGCTTTCAAATCAGGAAAGGTTCTATCTAATCATATACTAAAAAATCATAGCATCCTTTTTAAACCTTTAGGTTGCATTTAGGTTCATTTGCAATAATACCCAATAAAGAAAATAAGCTGAAAAAGCTATTATGAAAAATACATTGAGGAAGGAAAGAAAATGAAAAAACACGCATGGGCTGTTTTGTACACTATCGCCCTTACTGCTTTTACCACATATATATCACTGGATACTTTTGTGTTGGCAAAGAGTTACAACACTAATGCAACTGATATAAATACAGCAATGTTTTCAGGAATGGAAGTCAGTTCAGGGATTAGTGACAGCATAAAACAGGACAATACAGATCAGGACACCACAGACGGGTCCGAAAAAATAGAACATTCAAGACATAAGCATCCGGGAGGATGGTCCAAAGATTCCGGATTCCCGGAAAAATTCAAGGACAGAAAAGCGCCTGACGATAGTGAATCAACTGAAGACAGCAATGCCCCAAGCGATAACGAATCCGCCAACAATAGTGAATCAACAACCACATCAGAATACACAGGAGAGACATCTTATAAAGATGAGAATGTGACCATAGAGCTCACTACTTACGATGAATATGACACGAAAATATATGTGGCAGACGTGACTCTGACATCCGCCGAGTATCTTAAGACAGCCTTTGCTGAGGATACTTACGGAAAAAATGTAACTGATATCACCTCCGATATTGCAGAGAAAAATGGCGCAATTCTCGCTGTAAACGGAGATTATTACGGTGCTCGTGAAAGCGGATATGTGATCAGAAATGGCGTGGTTTACAGGGATAGCGTTAATGGCTCTGATGTTCTATGCATATATGCGAACGGATCGATGGAGGTAGTAAAGGACAGCGAATATACGGCAGATGAACTTTTGGAAAAGGAAGTATGGCAGGCGTTTTCTTTCGGACCGGCACTGGTGGAGGACAGCGAAATAGCTGTAAGTACCAACACCAAAGTTGACAGAGAAATGAGCAGCAATCCTAGAACTGCCATCGGAGTGATCGATGAAAATCATTTTGTTTTTGTTGTATCGGACGGAAGAACTTCGGAAAGTGAAGGCTTGAGCCTATATGAGCTGGCAACCTTCATGGAAAAGCTTGGTGTGGAAACAGCTTACAATCTGGATGGGGGAGGATCATCAACAATGTATTTCAACGGTCAGGTTGTTAATAATCCGACCACAAGCGGAAAGATAAAGGAAAGAGAGGTAAGCGACATTGTATTCATTTCGTAGCATAAGAAGAAGTTTATTTGGAAATCTCGCAGGTACGATCTTTTTGGCTCTGTTTGGAGCAATTTATGAAATGTACAGCCATGGAGTATATTCGTATTTCATGATATATGCATTCGCGGTACCGCTTATAATGGGCGTTTTACCCTACATGATCATGCATACACTTGGAAAAACGGCGAGCCCGATATTCATCAATTTATGGAATTCTGCTATTGCAACATTAAGCGTAGGAAGCGTGTTCGCCGGGGTTCTTGCCATATACGGAACAACAAACAAGCTTCTGATCATTTATCCGATAGCCGGAGCAGTACTGATTTTGGGAAGTGTTATTTCCCTAGTGTGCAATCACAGCCATATAGGGCTTGCCGGGCAGAGCAACAGTAACCTTTCCTGATGCATTCTCGAGGACAACTTCCCTGGTCATGTTCCAGGTGTCGATTACTTCGACTTTGTACTTTTTATCTGCGGGCAAAACCAGAGTATCCCTGGCACAGCACCTGAGATAATAATAATTGATGATAGCAGAGTTATCGGCGCATCTGCCGCTGTAGCAGTGTTCTGCGTAGAAATGCATATGACGGTTCTCGGGAGTCATCAGTTCTATGGCATTCATGAAACTGACAAAACCGGGATCCTTTTCTTTTTCGCGGCGCTCCTCATCGGAGAGCTCAGAGAAGTAAGGAATACCGCCCGCCGGAGGTTCAACCGGTCCCGGAAGACTTTCAACAATTTCTTTAAGAAAAGCAATACGCTCGGGAGATGTTCCTTTTAAGCGGCCGCCCTTCGACCACCACAGCACATCGTCGGGATCAAGAAAAGTCTCTCCGTGAGTACAGTAAGCCCCGCTTACGATGCTCATCCAGAATCTGGCAGTCATCTCTTCGCCGGAAATAGAACCCCAGAAATCGGGAATATTTCCCTCATAACAGCACTCGTCAACCATAATCGGTTTTCCGAACTTCCTAACGAGACCGCCAATATCGGGAAAACGCTTGGTCTGATAGGAACCGTGAGTAATATTCGCTCTCGAAGTATCCCAGGGAACAAAACAGTTATGGTTGGAAATAAGATGATGCCTCTTATCATGAGATGCTAGATACTCCTCAATCTCATACCAATCCTCCATGCTCTTTCTATGAAGCAGAAGATCATACTCATTCGCAAGGCTCCACCAGATATTATCAAGATGTCCCAGCCTGTCTATGCAAAGCTGCAGATATTTTAGATTATCTTCCTGTAAAAACTGCGAGAATCCCCATCTGTCGTAGGGATGGAAAAGAATGAGATCGCACTGAATCTCCATATTATCAAGGTGCTTAATAATGCCTTCCAGATGATTCCAGAATCTCTCATCGGGTGAATCTACATCCCAACACCCGGAATCAGTCTTATGGAACGGATAGAACTCCGGCTCATTTTTATTATAGGTATAGTCCTTGGGAAAAACGCACATTCTGACCTTATTAAAAGGAGAGCCGGAAAGGCTCTCAAAGGTCTGCTCGATTATTTCCGAAGTTTGATGCGCGAAGGCATAGATAGTTGTACCGAAAGGATAGAAAATTGTGCCGTCCTCATATTCGAAGTGAGTACCGACAGCTTTTACCATTCCATGTTTACTCATGAAGTAAAATCTCCTTAAGTTCCTCTGTGTCTTTTGCAAAGAGCTCCGCACCTGCTTCTATAAGCTCAGGCTTATCGCGAAATCCCCACAAAACAGTAACCATTGAAAGCTCTGAATTCTTTGCGGTGGCAACATCAATATCAGAGTCTCCGACATACACGGCTTCCGATTTTGACACACCAAGCTCAGAGAGCGCGATATCCACAAGCTCCGGTGAGGGCTTTCTCGGAACACCTTCTCTTGCGCCTACAGCCACTGTGAAAAGACCGTCAAAATAACTCTTTGCCAACCTGTGTACATTTTCATCGGTTTTGTTGGATACTACCGCGGTTTTAATTCCCGCATCCTTTAGAGACCTAAGTAGCTCGCAGATTCCGGGATAGGGCTTCGTCTTCTCCGCGCAGTGAAGAGGGTAGTACTCCTTGTGCATGGCAAGAACCCTGCTCTCGGTCTCGGGATCCGTGCCCTCGGGAACACATTTATTCACAAGGTATACCATACCTTTTCCGAGAAAAGCGCGAACCTCCTTTGTTGAACGCTCGGGAAGACCGTTCTCACGAAGAGCATGATTCACGCTGTCTCTTAAATCATCAAGACTGTCGAGGATGGTTCCGTCCATATCAAAAATGACTGCTTTCATATTATTGCTGCCTTCCCATATCCATCATGGTTCTGAAAAGATCGATATCATTCTGTGTAAGCTTGATATTACACTGCTTTGAAGCTCCGTCCGGAGTTGTGATTTTCATATCAAAAATGGTGCCCTCCTGAAGGGATGAGTCCTTTACCGCATTGAAAAAAGGGAATACGCGCGGGTGCTCAGCCTTGAAGGTGTTAAATTTCTGCTGCAATTCCATAATTGCCATAGGATTAATATTCATAAAAACCTCGCTAAAATAAATAATGCTTGCGCCGCAGCACAGCATATTTATTCTAAGAAAAAACAGGGTATCTTGTCTAGTACCGGCCTTGGTTTATCTGATATTTAGGAGAAAAATGTGATATGATTACATAAAATCATTGCATAATTAAGGGGATTTGGGAAAATGAAAAAACTAAAGATAACATTTAACGCACCTGTTGTACTTGGGTTTGCACTGCTTAGTTTTGCAGTCCTTCTTCTGGGAATAGTAACGCATGGAGCCAGCACACAGACATTTTTCACAACCTACAGATCGGATCTTCGATCGCCGCTCACCTATCTCAGATTCTTCACTTATACGCTGGGACACTCCGGCTGGGAGCATTTCATCGGCAACATGTCCTATATACTTCTGCTTGGACCTGCGCTTGAGGAAAAGTACGGATCAGCAAAACTTGTTGTTGTTATACTTGTTACCGCTCTTATAACGGGAATCGTAAATTCAATGTTTTTCCCTACTGTTGCACTATGCGGAGCTAGCGGAATTGTATTTGCATTCATCGTAATGACTTCCTTCACAGGCTTCAAAGGCGGAGAAATCCCGCTTACTTTCATTCTTGTTGCAATCATATTTATAGGACAGCAGATAATAGACGGGGTTTTCATAAACGATAATATCTCTAACACAGCACATATTGTGGGTGGAATTGTCGGAGCTGCAATCGGATATATTTGGAATAAGAAGTAATGGCTGACAAAAGTCCTGAAAAAAATGTCAATCATTTTCTTGCAATATTTTTTCAAAAACAAATTAAAATAATTATCTGAAAATAGTACAAATTGTTCTTTAAGAGCTGCATATGGCAGCTCTTTTGCATGCAATAGAAACAATATAGACCTATTTTCACGAAATTCTCAACTTGTCAAGTACGAATTATGAATTGATTATTTCATATTTGGTAGTTTATTTTGAAAGAAAATTTCATATAATAATATATATTGCACTAGTTAACTTTTTTATCGAGGGGAGAAAAAGTCATGCGTAAGAATATCGCACGTAAACTTGCTGCATTTATGGCTCTTGTAGTCCTTCTTACGACCTTTGGGTCAGACTACAACAGCATTGGCGCTCGCGCTAATTCAGACGTAGATGCAATCGAGCAAGGTCTATCAGACGAAAACGGGCTCTGGGAACCCCAGGGCGCAGAACAACAGAATGTGCAGGAGGCTGAAGAGCCGGCACCGGAGGTGGTAGAGGAACCACAGGTAGAGGAGCCACAGGTAGAGGAGCCTCAAGTAGAGGAACCACCGGCAGAGGAACCTGTACAGGAAGAACCACAGGTAGAGGAGCCTCAAGCAGAGGCACCGGCAGAAGAAGCTCAGGTAGAAGAGCCTGCTGAAAATGTGGAGAATCCTGATGCACAGCCCACAGAGGAAGTACAGCCTACAGAGATTCCCGAAGAGGAAACTCCTGCAGCAGATACTCCCGCTGAGGAGACACCTTCAGCAGAGACACCAGCAGAGGATAACGGCGAAGCAGTAGTGCCTGAAGAGGCACCTGCCGAGGCTGGAGAAGCTGAAGCACCTGCAGCTGAGACACCTCAGGGTATCGTGATAAGCTATGTTGCAGCTGAAGGCGGTAAAGTATCTGTAGAAACTGAGACAGTTACAGAGGCTGCTGCCGGATCTACAGCTATAGCTGATGAAGGCTATAAGTTTGCAAACTGGACAGATGCTGCCGCTACAGTAGTAGGAGAGGAAGCAACTTTTGTTCCTTCAGCAGAGCAGACCGTTGAGGGTGCTGTTTTCACAGCTAACTTCGAAAAGCTTGTGGTAGAGGCTGAGCCCGAAGTTGATATGCCGGCTGTAACCTTTGATGATGAGGCCGGAGATATCAGCGTTCACGTTGAAGCCGGAGAAGGAGCTTTTCCTGAAGGCACCATAATGAAGGTTACTGCTGTATATGATCAGGCTATTCTTGATGCAGCTGCACAGGCAGCAGGCGTTGAGGCTGACAGCACAGCAGCTGTTGATATCACTTTCTACTACAAGGATAAGGATATCGAGCCCGAAAAGCCTATCAAGGTACAGCTTCACAGTAAAGTGATCACAGAATCCGATGAAGCTCAGGTAGTTCACATTTCTGATGACGGAGATGCGAATGTTGTTTCTGATGCAAGTATGAACGGCGATACAGCTGAATTTAATTCCAGCGATTTCTCAGTATATGTAGTTGTCGGAAAAGATGATGATAACTGCCGTGTAAAGGTTGTTTTCAAGAATGGTGATGAAGAGATTGCTTCAATGTATGTCAAGAAGAATGACAAGATGGAGCAGGTTCTCTATGATCCTGGAGTTGGTCAATTAGCAGCCGGCGTTAATTTTGCAGGATGGACAACTGACAAGAATTATGAACCTGATGCAACCGGACTTACTATTCAAGAAATAAGGGATACAGTTAACGGTATGCTTCCACCTGCAATCGATGCTGATGAAGAAGGCGGAACAGTACTGGAATACTATGCAATGTTTCTTAAGCAGTACAAGGTAAAATATCTTGAAAACGAAGTTGTACTTGGAGAGCATGCAGTTAATGTACGTGCTGATGCTACAGGAGATGCTTCAATCAGACCTTACACTGTAAATATGGCATATACTGTGCCTGATGATGAGCATAAGTTTGAAGGCTGGCTTGTTGCTGAAGGCAATGGGAATATTGTAGACAGAGGGGGAGTAGAAACTGATAAGCCTTTCCCTAATCCCACGGACATAACAATAAAAGGTGATGTAGCCTTCTCTGTAGATGCTCCTGCAGGACATTGGCTTGTTTTTGATGAGAACGGAAAAGGAGCTACTTACTGCGCACCGATATTTGTTAAAGCAGATGAGGTTACAAGAAAATCCAGACCGGATGAGGAGATGACCAGAAAGGGTTATTCTTTTGGCGGTTGGTTCAAAGACAAAGCATGCACAGACGGAAATGAATTTACATTTGGTAACCCGCTTACTGAGAAAACAACCATCTATGCAAAATGGACTCCTAATAACGAAGCGCCCTATACAATTCTTATCTGGAAGCAGAATGCGGCCAAAAACGGCTATGATTTTGCAGGGTCTGCTGTAGGAAAAGGACGCGTTGGAAAGAAGATAAAAGAAGATGAAAAGGCTATCGAAGAAAAGACAATTGGAGATGTTAAATATGCAGTGATAGCCAAAGAACAGTATGGCGGAGTTAAATCTGCCGATGCAGAAAATCTTCCCAATATTAAGCATCCTGAGTTTGTCGGATTTACACTTAAGAATGTTGAAGATGCAACAATAACCGCCGAGGGTACCGGCGTAGCAAATGTATACTTTGATCGTGTTCAGTATACACTTAAGATGTATTTAACAAGGAAGACCGGTAATAATACTTACACGGGATCACAATATGCAGGTAACGGTGCGTATGGCGGAGCCTGGAACCTACCCTTAAATGGTATTACCAAGATTAAAGGTACTGCACCCGGTACAGCTGACGGACAGTACTACTATTATCCTATCACTGCCTATTATGGTGATGATATCTCGGGCCTGTGGCCTACATACGAAGAAGTACAACCTAGCGGACAAACTTTTGTAAGCTGGCTTCTTCGCAAAGGAGCTAAGTCCTATACCAGTAGCGGTAATGGTGGAAATACTGTCAAAGGTGTTATTGGAATAATGGATGAGTGCGTTCTTGCAGATCTTACTTCCAAGGATGGCAACTATGTAGTAGCCCGTTATGACAGCGATCCTTATAACTGGACCTATAATCTCTATTTTGCGGATGCAAATGGAGAATATCCCGCTGAACCCAGCAAGAAGGTTACAGTAAGATCTAATCAGAGTGGTATTGACTCTCAGCATGCTCCGCCAATAGACGGATATGAATATGTAAAACGTGATGGGTATAGTGTAACTGAGCGTCCCAAAACAGGTACTATAAACTATTATTATCAGCCTAAAGCATTTGCTATCAACTATATGGATGGTAAATATGCTAATGGTTCAGACGGTGAAATACAGAATAATAGCGGCGTTCAATTAACTGAAAGAGATGATATCAAATTTGGTGCTGATATTAGTGGATATAATATAACAGTAGATTGCCCCGAGCCTGGATATGTATTTGAAGGCTGGTACATGGATAAGGCATGTAATTCTAAATACGACTTTAACACCACAATGCCTATGGGAGGTGTAACAGTATTTGCAAAATGGCGTCAGATCCAGTACCGTGCATTCCTGCATCCCAATATGGAAGGTGCAGATTGGGGTAATAATCAGGCCATGGATTTCCGTGTAGATTACGGCGCAAAAATCAGTTCACCTACAGGAAGAAAAGCAGGATACCGTTTTGTTGGCTGGTATACAACTCCTGACTTTAAGCCGGATTCAGTATTCAATGGAGACGTATATGTCCTGAATGAAGATACGGTTACCACTCCGTATACTGATAAGTTACCTGAGGATGCGAATAGATTTTGGATTACCAAACAGTTCGATATCTATGCTGAGTGGAGAGAGGTTCTCGACGGTGCGGAAGGAATTAACGTTGTTTACAGCCTGACCGATCCTGATATTGATGGCAAGGGACATCCCGGAACAGGAACAGGAACTGCTGAGGATAAAGGATTATACGTTGATAATTCACGTGCGATAGCAGTGCCGGCAGTAAAGGCTCCTGAAGGATATGTTTTCTCGAACTGGGTAGTTCAGAAATACATTTCAGGGGATAAATACGAGGATGTGCAGGATGTATTCCCCGGTGGATCATATGATATAAAAGCAGCATATGCTAAGGTTACTTCGCTTGGAGGAGGCAAGAATTCTTATGTAATCCAGCTTCGTGCTGAGTACAAGCTTAAAGAAGAAGCTACACCTACCTACATACCGTGGTATGCAAACGATAATACAGCTGCATTCACAATTGATAAGGTTGACGCCGGAGAAACCACAGATAAGAGCACACTGCAGATCAATGAAGCAGTTGAAATTAAGACAGTTCCTGATACCTCTTCCTACAAGTCCAAGTATGAATTCAAGGGCTGGGCAAAGGTAAACATGGGTAATACTGACGAAGAGGCATCTAGATTTATGAATAATTCAGCCAATTGGAAAAAGAGCGGGCTGAGTCTATTCATACCATATGAAAACGGCGCATTCACTTATGAAGGCAAGGCGGCAACAAAGGTTGCTGCTAATGAGGCAATGCCTTATCAGGCACTGTTTGCAGTTTGGGAAGATAAGCTGACTTATCATTCTAACACAGAGGATGATGAGACGTTTGAACAAACAGGAGATCCTGAATCAACTCTTACTGTTGCGGCCAACAGCTTCGAAAATGGTGAGTATACATTCCTTGGCTGGAATACTAAGCCTGATGGAACCGGTACGACATACCAGCCGGATTCATCTTATACACTTACTGAGGATGTTGATGAGCTCTTTGCTATGTGGGAGGATACCCTTACCTATAAGGCAAATACAGGTGCAACAGTTGAGGATATTGTTGATAAGGGAGAAATCGGCGAAGGACTTACAGTAAGAGCAGCCGATACATTCACAAACGGCACCTACAAATTTAAAGAGTGGAATAC
>NZ_AUJZ01000016.1:0-79628 GCF_000424485.1 Butyrivibrio sp. WCD2001
TGACTATTCATCACCTCTGGCTCCTGTTAAAGAGGTATATCAACAAACAAAAAGCTCATAAATACTGAAATTTGAGCTTGAAATTATAGGAAGGATGGAATTGTTTTATGAAATTGAGTGACATAATTGTAGCTTCTTATGTCGAGGGGTTTTCAGGAGTAAATATTTATTGCACTGATACTAATGTGGATGATGTTTCTTCAGATTTTGAAAATATGTTTGAAGAAGCGTGGAATACCGCTATGGATGATGTGGAAAAAGATTATGACGCAGTTTGTGTTGGAAAACAGGAAGAAATAGGAAATCCCGCTTCCGTTAAAAAAGAAGGTGCTCAGATTGTGGCTACATTTGAACCTTTAAGCTTGATGCTAAATGAAGGCGCTAGAGCTGATAATGACTATGGTCCAAATGCTCTCAAAGATACACTAAAAAATCTGAAAGAGAAATATCCAGATATTTCATATGAAGGCTTGATAGCTTATGAGTATAGTGATCAGCACGGCGGTGACGTTGTAAATGAGGAGATTAGCTCCGAAAAGACAGATTTGAGCTCAAAAACATATGGATTTGTTGGAGACATATTAGCATCAGTGTTTAATGATGAGTTTTTTGCCGAGGAGTTCTGGGAAAAAATGGAGTGGCAACTAGAGGACGCTGATGAGGATGATTTCAAAGAAATTATGAGTAACTTCATTGCTTAAAATGCACCTGAAGAGGCCATAGATACACTTTTGGAAAAGGCAGAAGAATATGATGAAGATTTAAAAGAAGAGTTGGAAAAGATGATGTCAGGTGAAGATGAAGACGACAATGACGACGATTGGGATGATGAGGATGATGACGAAGAAGATGATGAGGAATAATTAAGTTTTTGATTGATGATTCTGATATCTGATGCAGTTCTTATAGAGGAAGATGAGGCATCTTTAATAGAGGACGAAATGCTAGAAATAAAAACTGATGATTATATTGTTCTTGTTATAAAAGGCGGAGAGTAAAAGCAATATACTGATTCTCTTTTCATTAGTTCTTTTAGACCAATACGATCATCAGGCATTAAATAAACCAGAGGGGAACAAGCCTGTTTATCGAATCACATATGATGATTGCAGAATCAAATCCAGAAGAAAAAGATATTATGACAACATTGGTTATGTATTTACTAAAGATGTAGGCAAATCGGGGGATTGGAGGGGTAAACCATGTTAGAAATATTAAAAGCGAGGTTTCAGGATAATAAGAATCTTCATATGGAACTGAGTTGGCTTGACGTGGAGAAACGTTTGCTTGAGCATCCGGGCTCCATGGATGTTTTGATCATGACGGAGGAACTCTATCGCCGACTGCAAAGTCTCGGGGAATTTGATTTGAAAACGTCAAGTTGGATCACTACGCCGGATGATATTCGCGACAAGGGCGGTGCATTGTTCTGCGAACGACGTTACGGAACGGTTTTCACATTCCATAACGGGGCGGATTCGTACTATTCCGTGCGCGGGTTCAGAGGCTATACGCTTATATAAATTCCAATTGTGGGGACAAAAAAGAATGATAGACGGGCATATTCACATAGAGAGAGGCGATTACACTCCGGAATGGATTCAGCAGTTTGTTACCGGGGATTGTAGCTAACACAATCATGAATTACAATGAAAATGGTGAGTTCTAAAAGAATAATTTTAAGAAACTAATTTTTTTAAACATATATTTTAAAAGGAGGTTACTAAATGAATTGTGAAATTAAAGGTGGAAACTTTCCGGTAGCTATTTGCAAGATGGAAGCTGGAGACGCTATCATGTGTGAAACAGGCGCTATGTCATGGCTCAGTGGCGGCGTTAAGATGGAAACAAATACCGGTGGCGGACTTGGCAAGATGATCGGCCGTGCATTTTCAGGCGAGTCTCTGTTTATGAACCGCTATGTAGCTGATAGCCCCGGCATACTTGCACTTGGCGCATGCTCACCCGGTGAGATCCGACAGATCGATGTTACAGGTAAGTCAATCGTTGTTCAGAAGGGTTCCTTCCTTGCAATGGATGAAGGCGTAAACCTTGATATTTTCTTCCAGAAGAAGATCGGGTCCGGCTTATTCGGTGGTGAAGGATTCATCATGAACAAGCTTTCAGGAAACGGTAAGGCTCTTATTGAGATCGATGGTGGCGTTGTAGAGTATGATCTTGCTGCAGGCGAGAAGATGACAATTGACACTGGTTACCTGGTAATGTGCGATGATACTGTATCTATAGACATCGTTATGATTAAAGGAATCGGCAACGTTCTCTTCGGTGGTGAAGGTCTCTTCAATACAGTAGTTACAGGCCCCGGCCATGTAATTCTTCAGACTCAGCCGCTCCTTCAGTTTGCATCAACACTGGCAGAAATGCTTCATTTAAACAAGAAGTAAGGCAAGATATATGTCGCGAATTAAGCTTCCGTGATTGCTAAGACTGTCACAGATGATGAACTTCGAAGATTCATCATCATTGCAAATGGCGCACAGAATTTTAATATCACTGATAAGCTCAAAGAAATCAGGTGTCCCGTTATGACAACCGGTACCTTTGACACGGCACCTGATTATAAGAAAAGAGTATACGACTTTTTTATGGAATGAATTTTATTTGAGATTATGTAAATAAGTGTAAAACAGACCCGGATAAGTGTATCCGAGTCTGTTTTTTTGTGTGGATGATATATTATTATGTGGAAAATCAGATAAACACTATATAATTCAAATACATCTTATTGACGATATTTTGTATAATATTCTATGAAGAAATATAAGTGAATTTAATGAAGGATAAATATCGAAATGACAGTGCGCACCGTTCTTTTAGCAGTAATTATATTCAGCATATTTTCCATGTTTTTTGAAGGCTTTATTGTATTCAGAAACCTGAAAAATAAGCTTCATGCATATCTTTTCCTCAACTGTATAGCAATGCTCATAAGTAATACAGGATATCTTTTGCAGCTTCTTTCAAAAACGGAAGATGCCTATATTGCTGCGCTGAAGTTTTCTTATGTAGGAAGAGTCTGGATCGTTTTTTCTCTGTTTATGTTTACTGCGCAGCTTGTTCATATCAATATTCCAAGAGCTTTATCGGGAGCATTTATACTGATTGATGCTGCGGTATATGTGCTGATTTTTTCTCTGCAGGAGCATACTCTCTATTATTCGAAAATATGGTTTGACAAGACCGGAATGTTTCCGGTTCTGCTTCACAGAAATGGCATTGTCCATAAAGTGTTTATGCAGTATCAGGCCATTGCAATAATAATTATGCTTTTCTTACTGATAAGGTCTGTAAAGAATCATAGCGGAAGTACGGCCAGAAAGCGCGCATGTATCATCCTTGGCGGCTTTTTCATTTCTGCAACTCTTTATATTATGCAGATCGCACACGCATTTTTCATTACATACTATTTTGATATTTCCGTTGTTGGAAATGTGGCAATCACAATCTCTATGTTTATAGCTATATTCAGATACAACCTGCTTGGGGTTATCGACATGGCAAGAGATTATATTGTCGACAGGTTATCCGAAGGAGTTATCGCATTGGATGAAAGTGGAAGTGTGCAGTATTACAACGAACATGCCAAGGAGCTTTATCCGGAAATAACTAAAGATCCGATGGATGTTGTTAATGCCCTTCGTGAGGCTATCATAAGAGGCGATACCATAAAGGTTGGTGATAAATACTATACTCCTGAGGAGAAAGAACTTTTCGCAGATGGTGAAGTCATCGGAAAACTCTATGCTCTTGTCGATTCAACTGTACTTAAGCAGAGGGAGTATCAGCTAAAATCCGATGCAGCTATCCTGGAAATGGCTGCCGGCAGTATGCGCGACAGACTTAACGCTGCAGAAGAACTCATCAGTCAGGACAGGGCTATGCGTCATGACAGGAGACACTTTGAGGCACTTGTTTTAGCACTTATTCAGGACGGTAAGGTGGATGAAGCCAGAAAATGCCTTGAGGAGAGATTATCTCAGGAACCTCGCGGAAGTCACCGCTATTGCGAGAATACCACAGTTAATGCTGCGCTTATGCATTATGTGACGCTTGCAGAGCGCAGTGATATAAAGGTTACAGTATCTACAAATATTCCCTATAAAACCGATGTTGATGAGATGCAGCTTGCAATAGCGATAAGCAATTTGCTTGAGAATGCGATTCACGCCTGCGAAAAAGTGCCGGAAGGTGAACGTTTTATTGAGGTTACTGCAAAATATAAGCAGCAGCTCCTTTTGGAGATATCTAATTCATGTAACGAAAGAGCGGAGCTGGATGAAGATGGGCATCCTGTCACATCAGAAGACGGCCATGGCATCGGAACCAGAAGTGTTCTTGATTTTGTTAAAAAGACAAACAGTGAGATCAGATACGTCGCCGAGGATAATAAATTTAAGGTGCGCATGATAGTAGGTTAATTCGAGGAAATGTGTTTATGAAAAAAGGTGCGTTGTTTCTTTTATCTATGATCATATGCTTGAGTACGCTTTCCGGCTGTAATAAGCCCCAGGAGCAGGAAGGGAAAACCGTCATAACCTTTCAGACATGGAATCCTGCAGATTATGGGCCGGACAGTCCGATTTACAAGATCATAGATTCTTTCGAAAAAGAGAATCCCGATATAAAAGTTAATTATGTTTTTACCGAGGCAAATGCATATCAGGAGCATATGCGGGTAGAACTTATAGACGGTGATGGACCCGATGTATATGGCATAAGCTCGGGTTCCGCTTTTGATGCATTCAGGCTATTTGAGGAGAATCTTACTCCTTTTTGTGAGAACAGCTGGGGATCCGAGTGGCAGGATAAATTCCTTGATTCATGCCTTTCGCGTGTTAGCGATGTTGACGGCAAGATTTATGGACTTCCGCTTGGACAGACCTATGCCGGATATATGTGGGCAGATGTCAACATGCTGAAAAACTATGGTCTTAAAGTGCCAACCTCATATAAAGAAATGCAGGAAACATGCAGCAAACTTCGTGAAAACGGGCAATATCCGTTAGCTATAGGCGCAAAGGATTCCTGGATGAATCTTGATTTGTGGATGTCCATAGCAGCTGACTGCGGAAGCGATGCCTTGTACGATGCGATTGAGGGCAGAACGACCTTCGAGTCGGAACCTATAATAGAATCCTTCAGAATATGGCAGGACTCATTTAGCAACGGAGTATTTCAGGATAAAGCAATAAAAATGCCATTTTATAATACTGTTAATGACATGTTTCAGCGTGAAGGAAGTGCTCCCATGATAGTAAATGGCTCATGGGCCATGAACATGTATACGGTAAGCGATGAAAAAACCCGCGCAGTCTTTGATGCTGAGGGAGCGGAACACGAGGCTTTTCTGATTGACTGGAATGATGATGGAAAAGTGTCTCCGGTAACAGCTAATGTAGATGTAATCCTTTGCCTGAATCCGGAGTCCCGCCAGAAGGAGGCGGCTTTCCGTTTTATGTCATATTTGGTAAATGAGGGACAGGAGCTTCTTGTTAATCGATATCTTGAATATATGCCATCCCGCGCTGATATGGAGCTGAATATACAGGGACTAAGCGAAGATGGGAAAAAGAATCTTGACTATATCATAGAGAACGGAAAGACAAATGTCGCCGGAACAAGAGGAATTAAATACGAGGACTTAAGCCTTGCCGTATGTGATGCACTTGAAGACCTGGCATTATCATATATTACTCCGGAGGAAGCAGCCAGCCGGATACAAAAGGTATCAAGCAGTGTTATCCGCTGACATTGGTGAAAATCAACTGAAGCTCATTTTATACGAAAATGGGATATACGGAAATAAGACGTGATAATGATTTCATCTATTACTCCAAACAACGATATAAAGGAAAAAGCTATGAGAGAAATAACACATAACGAGGTAAGCAAACTATACGACTGTATTCGGGAGTTATCAGAATATCATAATACAACATCTGTGAATTTCAAAGGATGTTATCCTTTAAAACCATACGAAAAGACCTTGGAATTATTTGAAACAGCATTGCTAAAAAATGAATCCTATATCGCGGTCATCGAAATGAAAGACCGGATCATCGGCTTCTGCAAAGTTGATATTAACGGAGAAATCGGTAAACTTGATTATTTGGTGGTAAAGGAAGAATTCAGAGGAAAAGGTTTTGGCAAAGAACTCATGGATTGGGCAATGCAAATGTTTGATCAAAACAATGTCAGACATATCGAAGTAAAAGTAGTCGACGGTAACAAGGTGATTCATTTGTATGAAAAGTACGGTTTCAAAATGAAATCTCTCATATTAGGGATTGAACGATAAAATTGTTTGTCGGATGAAGGCATACTCCAATCAAGGGTCCACCTTCCTAATGGAAAGGCATTAACAAGAATGGATTTCCTAAAATGAGTAACAATTTGGTACAGCCACCAGACAGGAGAAAATAATGAACAGAAAACTGATTAACTGGGTCGGACTTACTGGGCTTGCTGCATTGATATCGTATGCAGTTGCAGCATACTTTTGCAGAGGCGCTTTTCCGGGATATAACTGGATGGAACAGGCAGTCAGTGATCTTTCGGCTGAGTCCGCACCTTCAAGACAGTTATGGGATAAGCTGGCTGCGGTATATTCGGCCGGAAGTGTGGTATGTGCCACATGCGTAGCAATATACGTTTCGGAAAAAGAGATTTCAACCAGAATGTTCCGTGTTGGGATATATCTTTTTACTGTTATGAACTGGATCTCAAAGGTCGGCTATTCGATGTTTGCATTAGATGATGCCGGCAAGGGGATTGATTCATTTCAGGAAATCATGCACATGGTGGTTACTGCATTAGTGGTAATTCTTTCCATAGTATCACTTGTCGTGCTTATAATTGCCGGATGCAGGAATAAAGAAGTGAGGGGAATCGGAATCTGGGCGGCTATATTTTTCGTCATGATGCTGATGGGACCTATAGGTATGCAGGCGTTTCCACCTCAGTACTTTGGTATAGCAGAAAGATTCAGCATATATTCCGCGATAGGATTTAATGCGGTTCTTGGATTGTATCTCTTCAACGGATTTAAAGGGCTGCAGAGGATGGAGAAATCCTTCTGAAACATATGACGATGAGGTTATTATGAAGAAAAGATTAAAGTTATTGGGAAAAGTATTGTTAGTACTCATCATTGTTCCGGTGATGTCCTTATTAGTGATTTTTGTTTATAACAGGATAAGGATGAAGCAGGAGGAATCGTTGTTAGAGAAACCTTTGGGACAAATGGTAGATGTGGACGGACATATGATGTGCGTCTATGAAGAAGGCGAAGGTGAGCATACATTGCTGTTTTTGTCAGGCTCGGGAACTGCTTCGCCGATACTAGATTTCAGGAGCCTTTATTCTCTTCTTATAGATGAGTACCATATAGTCGTTATAGAGAAGTTTGGTTATGGATTCAGTGATGTAGTTGATGACGAGAGATCTTTTGATACGATCTTAAGGCAGGACAGGGAAGCACTTGAAAAGGCCGGAATCGAAGGGCCGTTTGTCCTTTGCCCGCATTCCTTGTCCGGACTTGAATCTATTATGTGGGCTCAGGATTATCCTGATGAAGTCGAAGCAATCATAGGCCTTGACATGGTTCTTCCGCGTACCTATGACGAGTTCGATTTTGATGGCGTATTCAAATTGGAAAAGCTGGCTGCCCTTGCGCGTAAGTTGGGTATTGTCAGATTCTATTATTTAGACAGTTCTTTGCCAGCTGCACTTTCGAAGGAGGAAAAGGAACTGTATAGGGCCATTGCGTGCAGGAAAGCTGTAAATATCGATGTTATAAATGAAGGTCTTTCGATTACTGATGCTGTCAGCGAGATTGACAGCAAGCCTAAGCAGGATGTGCCGATGATAATGTTTATTTCCGACGGAAAAGAAGTTAAGGGTACCAACTGGGTCCAAAACCATTATGATTATGCTTCAGACCTTTCAGATGCAAAAGTGATTGAATTAGACTGCGGCCACTATGTGCACAACTTTATGCAGGACAGGATAGCTGAAGATATCAGGGAGTTTATCGGTGAATAATGGAAAAAATGTTTGATCAAAACAATGTCAGACATATCGAAGTGAAAGTAGTTGTCTTATACTATTCTCTGCTACAAAAGTAGGAAAGCTTAATAGCGGCAGTGCAAATTGTGCTGATGAATCTGCCGCTAATAAGGAAATATCTGATTGCGGCAGTTGTCATTGAATAAAAACTACTACCACAAATGGGCAAAATAGAAAGTGCGGTAGTCATATGATATACATAGCGACTACTGCAAACTTGAAAAATGGAAAATGCAGCAGAATATTGTGGTTAAAATAGACTGCCTCAAAGAAGGATAATTGAAATAGCGGCAGAATTGTGATCTGCAGTCACTGATTGGAACTAATATTTTTGATGATCTTATCATATGATTCAGCCCTTATAACCTGAAAGTTCTTCTCAATTTCACTTGTCCACAGATCAATCTCACCCTCTATGTCGGATACTTCAGGCAAAATAAATCCCCAAATCTTACAGCCTGTATTCTTAAGCTCTGGAAGAAAATAATCAAATCCCCATTCCAGATCTTCCTTTACATCTTCGAATCCGTTTCTTGCATCTACGACAAAGTAGCTTTCTTTGTGTGCTCTGAGTAAATCTAAAGATGCCATTACCGGAACGCGGTAGTCGTTATAGTGTGCTTCTTTTTTCCAGGTATGAAAAACAACGTTGTCCTTTTCGATGTATTCAATTTTAGCGTAGTCACTTTCGAACATTGCAAACCTCCCAAATATTTATTTTAGTTATTGGAAATAAACTACCATGTGGAATATGAGATATTTTGAGACGCACTGATTTTGCATGGCTTTACACTAAAATAAAACATCAGTGAAAAACAGCCCCAAATAAGTGTAATGACAAGGATGTTTTTAGTTTGGTACTATACTCTATGTTAGGAATGCTGATATTTACTAAGAGAGATACAATTTGACGGACTTAGATTGGAGGAACAGGATGAAAACTATCGGAATTATCGGCGGTATGAGCTGGGAGAGTACTGTTACATATTATGAGATCATAAACAAAGAGGTAGTCAGAAGGCTTGGAGGATTTCACAGCGCAAAAATCCTTATGTACAGCGTTGATTTTGCAGAGCTTGAGGAAAATATGGGGAAGGGCAACTGGCAAGGTAATGCTGAGATTCTGACAGATGCTGCGGCAAGACTTGAAAAGGCAGGAGCTGATTTTATTGTAATTGCAACAAATACAATGCATAAGCTTGTTTCTGATATTGAAAAGAAAATCAGTATACCGATCCTTCATATAGCGGATGCTGCCGCTGGTGCAATAAAGCAAAACGGAATAAAGAAGGTTGGACTTCTTGGAACAAGATTCACAATGACACAGGACTTTGTTATTGAAAGACTTAAAGACGCAGGGCTTGAAGTTTTTGTGCCTGATGAAAGGGACATGGAGATTGTCGACAATGTCATTTTTAATGAGTTATGTCTGGGTAAAATATTGGACACCTCCAGAAATGAGTACAAGCGTATTATTGAAAAAATGAAGCAACAAGGAGCAGAAGGTGTGATTCTTGGATGTACCGAGATCGGCATGCTCATAAAGGATGAGGACAGCGCACTTCCGACGTTTGATACGACAATTATTCATGCAACAGCAGCGGTAAATGAGGCGCTAAGATGAATTTGATAATAGGGAGATAAGTGCAATGGTAATAGGAATTATAGGCGAAAATTGCAGTGGGAAATCCACACTTGCAACTGAAATTCAGAATAAAATAGGAGCTGAGGTTATTACAGGAAAGGATTATCTCAGAATGGCAAAAAGTGAGAGTGAAGCGACAGCACTGTTTAAAGAAAAGCTTTGCAATGCTGCCCACAGTGACAATATCGTATATGTGATCTCAGATGCTGAGCACATTAAGCTGCTTCCGGATGAGGCAGTAAAAGTGCTGGTCACAGCAGATCTTGATACCATAAAGGAACGTTTTAAGGAGAGGCTTCATGGCAATCTTCCTACGCCGGTTGAACAAATGCTTGAGAAGAAGCATGGAATGTTTGATGCGGAATCTGTGGATTTCAGATATGATGGAGTAAATGGGGATGCATCTTCATTATGCAGGTTACTGGAAGAACGCATCGCTGTATAGGCCTTGATATGAATAAGGAAAGTACCTTTATTATATGCCAGTCATTCAATATGGATGACTGGCATTTTTTATACTTATTTAAGATTATTACATAGCGGAATATAGTAAAATTTAAGGTGGTTAGATGTCGTTATTTGAGTCGTTGTTTCGATTTTTTGATATCAGCATGATATTGAGGAAAGAGATTATTCAATGAAAAGACTTTTACTATTTATCATGATATTGTCACTGATTATATGCATTCCCGGAAGGACTGTATCCGCCGGAGATAAAGAGCCAATCACGTCAAAAGACCAGCTAAACAAACCGGGTAAAAAGATTGGAGTTGGCGTGGGATCAGCAGCTATGGCCGTTGTGGAAAATGAGCTTCCCGAGGCAGAACTTGTGTATATAGAGATGAATGAGGGACTACAGGCGCTGGAACAGGGAAAGATAGATGCTTATATCTATGACCGTCGTCAGCTGACACTGGCACTTAAGAGCGGTAATATAAACGCAGTGCTTTTGGATCAGAACATGGATGAAAAGGTTCATGTCGCTGCGGGAATATCTCCTGTGACGAAGATCGATGGTCTGGAAAATACGCTGAATGAGTTTATTGATACTGTGCACGATGATGGAACGCTTGATGATATGTTTTCCAGGTGGGTACTGAAAAATGATTATGATATGCCTGAGATTTCAAAGCCGCAGAATCCCAAAACAAAGCTCATAGTCGGTACTACCGGTATAGTTACACCCTACAGTTTCTATAAAGGGGACGAGCTTTACGGATATGATATTGAACTTGCAAAACGATTTGCTTTGTATCTGGATGCCAGCCTTGAATTTAAGGTTTATGATTACGGTTCTATCATTAATGCGGCAGCATCGGGGGATGTAGACTGCATTTTAGCTAATCTCAACGTTACCCCTGAACGCGCTCAGGCGTTGACCTTTTCACATGATCTATACACAGAGGATATTGGAATTGCAGTTAAAGGTACAGGAGGGGGACCTGAACTGAAAAGCTTTGAAGACCTAGGCGGAAAAAGAGTATCGATGCTAACCGGTGCTCCATTTGAGGAGCTTGTAAGGAGTTTTGCTCCGGATGTGGCAGAGTTTTCGTATTACAACAACATGCCGGATATACTGCTGGCCCTTAAGCAGGGAAAAACAGATGCAATATTGCAAAACAATGCCCTTGCAGATCTGGCGGTAAATCGTGACAATGAGCTGGCACACTTCCCTGAAATATTAAAGGAAAGCACCTTTGGCATAGCGTTTGCCAAAGAAGATGATGACATTGATCAGTGGCAACAGGCTTATGACGCCATACCTAAGGAGACTTTAGAAGAACTATGGCAAAAATGGACCGGATCGGATAATGAGAAAAAAGTACCGATCGAACAGGACTGGGCGGGAGAAGCAGGCACTGTCAAGGTTGCGGCATGTGACAGCCTTGAGCCTATGAGTTATCTGGGACAGTCAGGTAAAGTTATAGGCTTTGATGCAGATATAGTTCTGCTTATGGCAAAAGAGATGGATGTCAAAGTTGAGTTTGTTCCGATGGAGTTTGCTGCGATTCTCTCATATGTGCAGTCCGGTAAGGCAAAGATGGGAATCGGATCCATCATAGTTACGGATGAGCGAAGAGAAGCAGTTGACTTTATAGAATATTACCCTGCAGCATTTGTGCTGGTGGTCAGGAGAGCAAAGGCCGGTAGTTCAGCCACATCTTTTTGGAACAGTGTAAAATCAAGCTTTGAGAAAACCTTCATCCGGGAAAACAGATGGAAACTCTTTGTAAGAGGAGTTTTGACAACACTGCTCATAACAGTGATGACTGTAATATTTGGAACAGCCCTGGGATTTCTTGTTTATATGCTATGCAGACATGATAACAGGATTGCAAACGGCATTACGGGGGCAGTTATGTGGCTTGTTCAGGGTATGCCCATGGTTGTTCTGCTGATGATACTTTATTACATAATCTTCGGAAAAGTATCTGTCAGCGGCATCATTATTTCAATCATAGGTTTCACACTGACCTTTGCTTCTTCGGTCATAGGACTTCTGCGGCTTGGAGTAGGTGCCGTAGACAAAGGACAGTACGAAGCAGCATATTCTCTGGGGTATCCGGACCTAAAGATCTTTTTCAGGATAATCCTTCCACAGGCGCTGCCGCATGTGATGAATTCCTATAAGGGTGAAATCGTAGGACTTATAAAAGCCACTGCCATAGTCGGCTACATAGCTGTACAGGACCTGACCAAAGTAGGAGATATCGTCAGAAGCCGCACTTATGATGCCTTCTTCCCGCTTATAGCGATAGCAGTAATATACTTTGTGCTTGAGGGGCTCCTTGGCATGATAATCAGCAGGATAGATTTACGGCTTGATTACAGAAACAGAAAGATCCCTAAAATACTTAAGGGGGTAAGACTGAATGATAAGGATTGAGAATCTGAGAAAAGAATACCCGGATACAACACCACTTCAGGATGTCAGTGTCACGATAAATGATGGTGATGTTATATCAATAATCGGACCTTCGGGAACAGGAAAAAGTACTCTGATCCGCTGCATAAATCTGCTTGAAAAGCCAACATCCGGCAAGATATTTTTGGATGATACGGAGATAACAGATCCCGGGTGCGATCTGCAGGAAGTCCACAAAAAAATGGGAATGGTGTTTCAGTCCTTTAACCTCTTTGGACATATGACCGTGGTGGAAAACATCATGGCTCCTGCAATGGATATTCTGGGAAAAGACGCACAGGAGGCATATGATGAGGCCATGAGACTTCTGCAGCGTGTAGGCCTTTACGACAAAGCTATGTCCTGGCCTGATGAACTATCCGGTGGACAAAAGCAGAGGGCGGCTATCGCAAGAACCCTTGCCATGGACCCGGATGTGATTCTCTTGGATGAGCCCACAAGTGCTCTTGATCCGACCATGGTGGGAGAAGTTCAGGCTGTTATAAAAGATCTTGCTTCCTCGGGGAAAACAATGATGATCGTGACCCATGAAATGTCTTTTGCAAGGGCTATAAGCAACAGGATATTTTTCCTGGATGAAGGCGGAATATATGATGACGGAACGCCCGAGGAGATTTTTGACAATCCGCAAAAAGAGAAGACAAGACGCTTTGTAAGACGGCTGAAAGTAATAGAGATTGATATAGATAGTAAGACTTACGATTACCTCGGTACGCAGACACTCATAGAGGATTATTGTGTCAGGAATCAGGTGCCCTATTCACTGGCAAAACATATACATCTTGCATTCGAAGAGGCTGTGCATCAGTGCATTGTAAGCACAATGGATAAGCCCAGGGTACATCTTTCCATTGAATACTCACAGGAAAAAGAGAATGCTGCATTTGTTCTTACTTATGGTGGACAGCCGTTTGATGTATTTAAGGATGGTGACGAGATTTCGGTTTCAATTCTTAAAAAGATTGTGAGTGATGAGAAATATTCATGGGACGACAGTAAAGAATATGGAAACAATCTGGAGTTTGCCCTATATCAAAAGTAGCCACGATTTGCAAGAGTAGGCATGTTGATTAATACATATTTACGATAAATTTATACATTATTTAGATTGCATAAATAGGTTTGGCCCGGTATAGAAGGTATAATTTTAGGTAACAGTGAAATAATAGGCGAGTAATAGATTTTTTTATGAGGGGGCTTGGAGTTGTTTGCACCAGATACACGGGGATGGCAAAAAAAGATCTTGTGAATCGTACTTTCAGTATGATTATGGAGATTTTATTTGTCATTTCTGTTGTAGTATCTCTGGTGCTTTTTTATTATCTCCGACAATTGCCGGTATCAGTGTTTGTTGATGATTCATGTATATGGAGGACTTATATATGCAAAATAGAGATGATGGATGCCTCGGAACCATTAGAAGAGAACTGCTTCGAATTGCTCTGGAGAAAATGCAGGGTAAACAAATGGAACAGGCAGTTGATTCAGCCAAGGATATTGATGTTACAAAAGATGCTAAATATGAAGTCGAAGAAATGATTAATAATCCATACATGAATAGAGGCGAAATTCCCCTTGCTATGGATATTTTCAAGCCGATTGTACCGGAAAACCAGGAACTTCCGGTTATTGTGACTGTTCATGGTGGAGGCCTTGTTATAGGCGACAGAACTATGTCAAGAAACTTTGCAAGAGTACTTGCCGGTAAGGGGTATCTGGTATTCTCAGTAGAATACAGACTTGCCCCGAGAGCCAATTCTGCGCAGCAGCTGGATGATGTATGCGCGGGACTTGATCTTGTCGGCAGAAGACTGGTTGATTTCGATGTGGATTTTGGACGTATATATCTTGTGGCGGAGAGTGCAGGAGCTTATCTGGCTATATATGTAGCAGCTATGAAGGAATCCAAAAAGTTACAGGAGGCCATTGGCTATGAGCCAACCAGAATGAGATTCACAGCCCTTGGACTTATATCGGGAATGTTTTATACGACCAAACCTGATCCTTTGGGACTCCTTCTTTCCGAGCAGTTCTTCGGAGATAAGGGGACTGACAAAAAGTTCCTGAAATATATGGATCCGGAACATAAGGAAATAGTTGATAATTTGCCACCGGCATTTTTTATAACAAGCAGGGGCGACTTCTTAAATAATTATACACTGATGTATCACGATAAATTGAAAAAGTCCGGAAAGAAAACAAAGATGATCTATTACGGCGAGAAGAGCCTTGGTCATGCATTTGTGACTATGCAGCCCTGGAAGAAGAAGAGTAAAGACGCAATAGATAAGATGCTTGACTGGTTTGAGCTTATGTCAAAGGAGAGGGAAGAGGAAATAAAGAAAGCGACGGATACGGGTGTAAAGAAAACAGTAAGAAAGAAAACAGTAAGAAAGAACAGTAATGCTGCAAAAGCAGCCAACAATAAAAAAGGAGGCAAAGAGTAATGAAACCTGGAATGTTTAATATGCCGATGCAGGGAAGAGGATGTAACATGATGCCACGAATGCCCCAGATGGGCATGCCTCAGATGCCTGTACAGGGAAGAGGCTGCGGAATGATGCCTCAGATGGGAATGCCCCAAATGCAAGGTGGCGGAATGTCCCAGATGGGTATGTCTCAGATGCAAGGTGGCGGAATGCAGTCAAGAGGCTGCAACATGATGCCCGGAAATCAGCAAGACGATGACGACGATGATGACGATGACGATGATGACGATGATGATTAAGTCGAAAGGAGTGTGGAATTATGATGTTTGGTAGAAGAAAACCTCACGGACCTAAAATGATTCAGGGCAGGGGATGCGGAGTGATTCCTTTTGCTCCAATGCCTATGGGAGGACCGGCTCCCGGACCCGGAAAGCCAAGAAGGAACCATCGTCCTATGCCTGCACAGGGAAGAGGTTGTTTCATGATGTAATTTGATCTGAACAAACATATGGAGAAGAGAAAAATGGCATATGAATTAAAGTTTCCGGATAAAATTAAAAAGCGCGTAGACAGTGGAACAATAATTGAGCAGAAGGTATGGAGTTATATAAAGGAATTGAATTCCTTCGATGATGAGCATCTTGATGCGGTAGCAATCTATAGCGGATATAGGGATTATACTTACAGACAGATGTTCAGGAAATGGGACCTGTATGCTGAGGTATTTTCTGCCCTTGACATGACGGAGAAAAATAAGACCTGCGTCGGAATCTTGCCGGGGTTCGCCCCGGAGGCTATTTTTGCCCTCTATGCCCTTAATATGACAGGGGCATCTGTTTCAATGCTTCATTTTATCGATATTATGGATGCTGCTCGTTGGGACAGTTTAATTGAAAAAGAGGGAATAACAGACCTTATTATTTCCGACAGGAAAATTACTCCTGATTTTTTGAGAAGAGTTGTTGCCACAAAGAAAAGGCTGGGAATAAGGAATATTATTATTCTTCATAGTCGCAGTAGAAATTCCATGGATATGGAAGGGCATAATGCGAAAGAAAAGGCTAATTATAAGCTCCTTAAGCAGGTAAGGGGTGTGCTTTTTATGCCGGAACTTTTGGACCAGTATGAGGGTATGCCTATAAAGTATGGCTCAAAAAAATCAAAAGAGGATGCTATTGTACTGCATACATCAGGTACAACAAACGGTATTCATAAACCGGTTCCGCTTTCGGACAGAGGTGTTAATGAATCAGTTGCAAGACTTATGCGCTGTGAACAGTTTAAGAAGTTCAAAAAGCGAATGGTGTCTTATCTTGAAATGGAGCCAATAGGGTCATATGCGTTACTTGATATGATTCATTTGCCATTTTCATTCGGTGGCGGAGTAGTAATACCGAACAACGCTCCGGTCATGGGACCAGCACTTTTTAATTTGTTTGAAAAATATGATATTAGCCTAATGATCGTAGGAACCGTTGGATTGGAAATGCTTAGTAAATTACCGATTCAGATAGATCTCTCCGGAATCGAGTTTATATTCTCAGGAGGTGGATATTTATCTGCCCATTCCAAAAAGATGGTCAATAAATTCCTAAAAAGAAATGGCTGTAAAGCCAAAGTTACTATTGGGTATGGAGCAACTGAAGTAGGCGGAGCATGTATTCTTTCGACTCCGGATAGAGCTGATGATGCAATAGGATTCCCTCTTCCGGGGGTAAAGGTCAAGATATATGACGATCAGGAAGAAAAATATTATGACATAAATGATGGACCAAGAGAAGGCGGACTTATGATTTCTTCTGCTTCCGTCAGTGGCGGAGTCCTCAATGGAATAGAATTTTTCAAGACTGAAGTTGTTGATGGAGAAAAATATATTAATACCTTTGACCGTGTAAGAGTAAATGAAGATGGCAGTCTTAATTATGTGGGCAGGATGAACAAATACTTTGTTAACAATGAGGGTATTCGTTTTGATGCCGGTCTTGTAGAAACTGCAATTGAGGCTCAAAAAGGTATCGTAGCATGCGGCCTTGTACCTATGTATGACAAAATGCTGCATGATACAGTTCCTGTGTTATACGTACAGACGAATGCCAAGGGAGAAAAGAGCCTTGAAGTGGTGAAAAATGCAATTTTCAATGTGTTCTTTAAGGATCAAAAGATCAAGGACACAAATATGCCCGGCCTTTGTGTAATTGCGGATAATTTGCCGACTAATTCAGCCGGTAAGGTTGACATTTATCAGATTGCTCTAAATGTTATTAATGATCAGAAGTATTCTGTTAAGCCGGTAAGACGTGGCGGAAACGTAGTAGATGTTAAACTTAAACTTTCAATTCCTATGTTCGGGAAGGTCGATACCGCTCCTGAAGAATTGAGAGGTGATGCAAAGCTCTTAAAAGAATTCGTTGAAAGGGAAAGGGAAATGAATCGAGATAATATGCCAGGCCAGGGAATGCCGGGGCAATTTATGCCAGGCCAGGGAATGTCGGGGCAATTTATGCCGGGACAGGGAATGCCAGGCCAGTTTATGCCGTTGCCCTTTGATCTTCGGCCAATCATGAACATGTTTCAGAATATGGCCATGCAGCAGAGTCAGAATATTAATCAGATGAATGGGCAAAACTATAGTCAACAAAGTGGCATGCCACAGAACGGATTTGATATGCAGGGGGGAAATATTATGAATAATATTTCAATCTGCGATATCATGGCGATGCTTTTTAATGCATCTAATGAAGATGAATATTATGAAGACTGATTGCTCTTAAAATGAGGTACAAATGGTACAGGAAAGAGGGGGAATGGACATTACAGTGGTTGACAATAAAATTCAAAACAGTGACGCTGCTTTAGGCTGGGGCGAGAGAGTCTGCTTTGGAATAGGAAAAATCCCATCAATGATAGTAGGTACTTTATTGGCTACATTTGTCATGATCTACATGACAAATGTGGCATTTCTAGACATTGCAGTCTTGTCTATCCTTATGGCAGTATCAAAAGGATTTGATGGAATATCGGATGTTATAGCCGGAAATATTATTGATAATACAGATACTAAGTATGGAAAGGCCAGAGTTTGGATTTTAAGGACATGTATTCCATTGTCTTTGTCTTTGATTTTATTGTTTTCAGTTCCGGCAGTGCTTCCTGACATAGCAAAATATGTCTATTTTTTCGTTATGTATAACCTGGTAAGCACCTGTGTTTTTACAATTGCTCAGCTTGCGCATTATGCGCTCTTGCCTTTAATGTCCCAAAGCAGTGTTGAGCATGGAATGTTGAGCGTAGTCGGCTCAATTTTTGACTCAGTGAGTATGCTCCTTATTAGTGTATCCATTGTTCCGCTTCTGACTTTTTTTTCTAAAGATTCCGCAAATCCATATACACAGACCGCTTTTTATTATTTAATCGCTATATTTGGCGTGGTTATTGTGATAAGTAGTCTTATCTGTTTTTGTGGAACAAAAGAGAGGGTGACTTATAACTATGTTTTCCATGAAGAAAAGAAAGGCATGAAATGGAGTGTTACACTAAGGGCACTTCTTAGGAATAAATACTGGGTGGTATCCATATTTTTAACAGTATTTAGTTTCCTTCTTATGGGCTGTAATGCTAATGTGAATGTGTATTATGCAACCTATGTTTTAAAAGATCCTGCGTTTGTTGGCTTAATTATGTTATGCATGCAGGTACCGGGCGTTCTTGTAAGGTTTTCCGTTCCATTCTTTATAAAAAAGATAGATAATTTTGGGATATATTTATTTGGAAATATAATATTGTTGATTGGAAGTATAGGACTTGCCATTGTCGCTCCGAATATTGTTGGAATAGCTGTTTTTCTTTGTATAAATGGGGCTGCTTCGGGAATTGCAGCTTCAGCATGGATGGGAGCCGTTGCAGACATTATAAAGTATACAGAGAAAAAAGAGGGTATTCTTTCAGCGGGAATGGGAAATGCGGGATTATCCGCTGCTAATAAATTAGGAATTGGTCTCGGGACAGTGGTTTTTGGATTTACGATGTCCGGGGCTGGGTTTGATGCAATGAATGGAATTGCTCAGCCAACTGCAGTATTGGATGCAATTTCATTTTTCTTTCTTTATTTCCCTCTCATTATACAGGCTATAATAACGGTCTTGCTTGTGACTTTCTTTAATAAAAAAAGTGATATAAGACAACCATAATGAGCGCCTTCATACGAGGAATTGATTATGAATCCGATTCTTGAACACCTGAGTAAAAATGCTAAAAAACATGCTGGCAAGATTACTTTGGTATTAGAGGAAAACAGTAAAATCCCTGAAGATCTGGATATATTTTTTGACATAGAATATAGAGGAAAAGACGGGAATACACTTTGCGCAGATATTTTCAAACAAAAGAATAATGAGAAGAAACTTCCCATTATCGTGTTTGCTCATGGCGGAGGATTATTTGTAGGGAACAGAAAGGTAAATCGTATTTTTTGTGAAGTAATTGCAAGACTTGGATATCTTGTCTTTTCCATAGATTATCGCCTTTTAAGCGAAACAGATGGGATTGGTGGGATATCAGATGTCTGCAGTGGTCTGGAGTTTGTTACAGCTTTCGCCGAAGACTATGGTGGAGATCCGGACAAAGTAATTCTTATGGGGGAAAGTGCAGGAGCTTACCTTGCATTGTATGCAGCTGTGGTTGCAAATTCGGATATTTTGGATGGTGTGATCGAGAAACCTGAAACGTTATGCAAAGTAAAGGGACTGTGTTGTTCTAGTGGAATGTTTTATGTTACGCGAAATGATCCCATAGGGATGGTGTACAAAAAGGATATGTTTGGCAAAAGGACTAAGGACAAAGCGTTTATGAAGCTGACTAATCCAAATAATCCTGACATTATATCAAAGCTTCCACCGGTGTTTCTGGTTAGCAGCAGTGGCGATTTTTTAAGAAGCTATACACTAAAGTTTGCAAAGGCTTTGGAAAAAGAAGGACATGATCATGAACTGATTTATTATAAAAAATCAAATCATTTACTGCATGCCTTCGTGTCGTTTGCACCGCTATTACCGGAAAGCGCCGAGGTGCTTGCAAGATTACAAAAATGGATAGCGAATTTAGGCTGATTTAGCTTAAGCATTTTATAATAGTATATAGCTAAGGACAGGGATAAAACTCTCTGTCCTTTTTTATTTTGGGTATGAATATACTTAAATCAGTGTAAAATATATTGTTATAAGTGCAAATGCCGTAGGCAGTAGTTCGGTGTGATAACTTATATGTATGAAAAAGGAGGAATTAAAATATGTTGAAAATAGAGCATTTGACAAAAACATACGGGGATAAGAAAGCTGTAGATGATGTGACACTTCACATTAAGGTCGGAGAGATATTTGGCTTTATAGGTCATAACGGTGCAGGAAAAAGTACTACGCTTAAAAGTGCAGTAGGAATTCTGAGATTTGATGAAGGTAAGATTTTTATAGACGGAAAATCCATAATGGATGATCCGATCGGTTGTAAGAAGGAGATGGCATATATCCCGGATAATCCTGATATGTATGAATTCATGAGCGGGATAAAGTACCTTAATTTTATTGCGGATGTATATGGAATTTCATCATCGGAGAGAAATGAAAAGATTCATAAATATGCTGATATTTTTGAAATAACTCAGGATCTTGGAATGCCTATTTCGTCTTATTCACATGGAATGAAGCAAAAACTTGCTCTCATCAGCGCATGGATGCATGAACCTAAGCTCATAATAATGGATGAACCCTTTGTGGGACTTGACCCCAAGGCTTCACATTTACTTAAAGAGATGATGAGAGAGCACTGCGATAATGGTGGAGCAATTTTCTTTTCCACACATGTGCTTGAGGTTGCGGAGAAACTCTGTGACAAGGTTGCAATTATCAATCATGGAAAACTGGTAAAAGTCGGAACCATGGATGACGTTAAAGGTGATGACAGCTTAGAAGAAGTATTTCTTGAACTGGAGGCGGTATAAATGCTGAAAACGCTGGTTAAGAAACAGTTATTTGAAGTTTTCAAAGGATATTTTTATGATGCCAAGAGAAACAAAATGCGCTCTAAATTTGTGATAGCTGCATGGTTTGTTTTTTTTGCGGTCATCATGGTGGGGGTTATTGGCGGAATGTTTCTGGCACTGTCTTTGACATTATGCGGACCTTTGATAAGCTGCAATGCCGGATGGTTTTACTTCGTTCTTATGGGAACTGTAGCAGTGCTTCTTGGTAGTTTTGGAAGTGTATACAATTCATATACGGCACTCTATCTTTCCAAAGATAATGATCTTTTGTTATCATTGCCGATACCTGTGAGGAATATAGTTGGCTCAAGGCTTATAAACGTGTACCTTCTTGGAGTAATGTATATTTTAACCGTTACGATTCCTACCGAGATAGTTTACTTTATGCAGACCGGTATTACAGGAGCCAAGGTACTATGTGGGATATTATTTTTCTTTATTATTTCAGCGATTGTTATGCTGATATCCTGCGGCCTTGGGTATGTGATAGCAAAGATCAGCTTAAGGCTGAAGAATAAGAGCTTTATCACGGTTTTTGTGACACTGGCAGCAGTTGCAGCATACTATTTCTTTTATTTTAAGGCCGGCGATTTTATCAGAGATCTCTTGGTTAATGCGTCCATATATGCTGAAAATGTAAGAAGATACGCATATCCGCTGTATTTGTTTGGACTGATCGGAGAAGGAAATATTGTGTGGTGCTTTGTTTTTACAGCTTTATTTGCAGGAGCATGTTTCCTGTTGTGGCACCACATGTTAAAGAGCTTTATCTCTATAGCTACAGCTTCAAGCAAGGTTGAAAAAATTCAATACGTCGAAAAGACAGTAAAAGAAAAATCTCCGTTTGAAGCACTTATATGGAAAGAACTGCAAAAGTTCACTTCAAGCCCTACATATATGCTTAACTGCGGTCTCGGCATTATCCTGATGCCTGCTGCAGGAATACTGCTGCTTTTCAAAGGACAGGTGATCATAGAAGCAGTGGAGCGTGTTTTTTCAGATTATCCGGGATCGGCAACAGCATTTCTATGTACAGGACTGATCTTTATGGGATCCATGATAGATACTGCAGTTCCCTCTGTATCTCTGGAGGGAAAAAGTATATGGATTTCGCATTCATTGCCGGTAAAGCCGCGGCAGGTACTTCTTTCAAAAATGACTTTGCAGATTGTTCTGGCAGCTATTCCTACATTGATTGCGGCTTTATGTACCAGTATGATTGTAGATGAATCATTTATCTGTAAATTGCTTATAGTGATCATGCCTATGATGTTTGCCCTGTTCTCTGCTGCAATAGATACTGCAATTGCTGTAAAGGCCCCTCTACTTAACTGGACTAATGAGATGGCGCCAATTAAACAAAGCGGAGGAGCATTTTTGGCAATCCTTTCATTCTGGGGACTTTCAATTCTGTTTGTAGCAGTTTACATGCTTGCGGGCTTCTGTTTTGGAATCGTTATGTATCTGATAGCCTGGAGTGTGTTATTTGCTGTTTTATCGATTTTGATTATTGTATGGCTCTGTACGAAGGGAGCCGGAATTTATTCCGAGCTGGCATAACCGGAATAGGAATTACTAATTTAAAGGTGAAGAAATAATATGAGTGTTTGTATAGAAAAGAATTACAGAAATAACGAGGCTCTTAGAGCATCGTTCAATAAACTTGCGGAAAAGACTTTTGGTCTTAATTTTGAAAACTGGTATCAAAACGGTTTTTGGCAGGATAATTATATTCCGTATTCTATTGTGAATGACGGAGAGGTAGTATCCAATGTTTCAGTAAATGCCTGCAACATGAATTATAAGGGCAAAACCGTGAAACTGATTCAGCTCGGAACAATTATGACTGACCCTGATCACAGGGGAAAGGGCTATGCCCGAATGCTGATGGAAGAGGTTATGAAGGATTATGAAGAAAAGGTAGACGGAATCTATCTTTTTGCCAATGACTCTGTTCTGAATTTTTACCCTAGATTTGGCTTTCATGAGGCAAAGGAATATCAGTATTCAAAAGAAGTAAGTATAATAGGAGAAAATAAAGCCAAGATGATTGCTCTGAATGGGAAGGATGATTTTGACAAGGCTGTTCGAATTCTCGACACCAGGAGCCAGAATGCAGAGCTGTATATGATCGGGAATACCGGATTATACATGTTCTATCTGTCGCAGTTTATGACGGAGAACCTGTTCTATATTGAGGACTGTGACAGCTACGCAGTTGCGGAATTAGAGGATGATACGCTGATTCTTCATACAATTATTGGCGAAGGATCGGTTGATGAGGTTATTACTTCATTTGGCTCTCAGGTAAAAAAGGTTGTCCTTTGCTTTACTCCAAAGGATGTCAGCGGCTTTGAGAAGAGTGAACTTCATGAGGAAGATACAACATTTTTTGTAAAAGGAAAGTTCTTCGAAGAAAACCGAGATCAAGAATACATGCTTCAGGCAATAACACACGCATAATGATTACGCAACATTAGTGGGACGGTTTTCACATTCAGAAGTACGGCAGGAGATCAATATGAATAAGGTTTTGGATAATTTTTTCGTGGCAGATGAGGAGTACAAAAACCAGCTTGAATCCTATACTATCGGCGATACTTTGTTAGCCATAGCATTCTATGCAATCTTTATGATTGTTTACTATATTGTTGGGAAAATCTATTATCAAAGTGGTGCGTATTACGTAACTATTGTCAATCTGGCCTTTATATTACTGCCGGTAGTTCTTTGCTTTCGCAATTTGTCAAAGACCGGCCTGAGTGCAAGGAACCTTAAAAAGTCGCTCATTGTTTCATTCATATTGGGAATGGCTGTGTTACTGGCTATTTCAATTATTCCGGGGATTATCGCACATGCGGAGTTTTTGACGGTCAGTCAGATTGCATATTACATTTTCTACTTCTTCGTTATTATAGGATTTAGCGAAGAAATCTCTTTCAGAGGATTTATTCAGCCAAGGCTGTTTCCTGTTTTTAAGCGGGAGTGGATCACTATTTTAGTAGCCGGGCTTTTGTTTGTTTTAATGCATTATCCATTTCAGATGGCTGCAAGAGGAATGTCGTTTGTGGAATACTGGCCTGAGTTTATTGCAAGTGCGCCATTTCAACTTTTATGGCACTACGTGTGTACATGGCTTTACAGACGTTATGGAAATATCTTTGGAGCAACGGTTATGCATGGGTGCGTTGATATGAGTATGGGTATATTTGGCTGAGTTATATCTGACATAAAAAACTTTTTAAGATTTTTCTTGAAAACAATTTTTAATCATATTAGCCTTTTCTTAGGACGTCCAAATCTTTCTAAGAGGAGGCTTTTATAGTGAATAAAGAACAACTATACACATACATTTCAGGGAGCACCGGTAATGAGAGCAACATCTGTCAGATTTTTGCGATAAAAGATGGTGATAAAGTATATGACGATTGTTGGCATGGGTTTAAGACTCTGGATGCGATGAATGTAAACTCTGTGACCAAAGGTGTGATGGGGCTGCTTGCCGGAATTGCACTGGATGCGGGCTATATCAAGAGCCTGGATCAGAAGGTGATGGATTTTTTCCCGGATTATACTGTAAAGCGAGGAGAGAAAACTATCTACGATGTTACCATAAGGCATCTGCTAACAATGACAGCTCCGTATAAAGGTAAGTCAGAGCCCTGGAAGAAGGTGTGTACTTCACAGGACTTTACGCTTGCTATACTTGATTATCTTGGAGGACGTAAGGGAATTACCGGAGAGTTCAAGTATGCGACGCTTGGCATTCAGATCCTGGCAGGAATAATTGAGAGAGCATCCGGAGAGAAATGCATTGATTTTGCCAACAGAAACCTGTTTGAGCCGCTGGGACTTCCAAAGCGAATACCGCACGGAGACAGTTCCAAAGAAGATCAGTTTGATTTTTTTATGAACAAGAATCCCAGAAAATACGAGTGGTACTCTGATCCTCAGGGCAGCGTTACCGCAGGCTGGGGATTATGTATGTCAGCAAAAGATATGGCCGTTATCGGCGCGATGGTTCTTGATAGAGGCCTGTATAACGGGAAAAGAATAATCTCTGAAGAATACTTAGAAGACATGCTGGCACCTCACATTAAGCTGGGTGAGCGATTTGGTTACATGAACTACGGCTACTTATGGTACAAGCCATATGATGACAGAGAGGTTTATGCTGCTATTGGTGACAGCGGGAATATCATCTATGTAAACAAAGAAAAAAATGTATCTGTGGGAATGACAGGCACATTTAAGCCCAGGATCTTTGACAGAGTGGAATTCATAGAACAAAAGGTTTTGCCGGCTATAGAATGTACTGTATAGGTTTATATTTCAGTTTTATGTTCTTGGGCAATAAAGGTTAGCTTTAGTGATAGAAACATAATATTTGGAGAAGATTTTACTGCTACAAGAGAAGAAAATGAGAATAGGGGCAGTTGAAATTTGGATACAATGCCTTCTACAAATATGAAAATGGTTGATTGCAGCAGTTGTTTTTGGAATATATCTTCTGCCACAAATTAGAAAAGAAAAATATGCGGCAGTGGGATATAGACATAAAGCGACTGCTACAAATTAGAGAAATAGAGAAAACGGTAGTCATATAATTCCCAAAGCGACTGCTGCAAATTCTCAAAATAGAAATAGAGGCAGAAAATTGCGGCTAAAATAGTATGCCGCAAAGAGTATTACTTGAAATTATGGCATAAAATATAGACTTTATTATCGTGGTAATTGCTGATGTAAAGGAAAAAGTAAGAGCACATAAATCAGTGTAAAACAGACCCAAATAAGTGAATAGGGTCTGTTTTTTCTTTGTTGACATAAAATGATAATAAATCTAATATATCAATTAGATATATCATTTGGATATATCTATTAGTGCAAATCAAAAGGAGATTACAGTCATGCGACAAAGAATAAGAAAAACGACTCTACTAATATCACTACTTCTTTTCCCGATTACAATGTGGTATTTCTCGCCCTACATAATCATAAATGCGGCGATGGAACATATTATAAACGGCAGCTTCATTGTGTTTGTAGCGATGCTTATTTTTTCAATGTTTTTCGGAAGAGTCTGGTGCGGATATCTATGCCCCGCGGGAGGGCTTCAGGAATGCGCGCAGCGGATAAATGATAAGCCTGCAAAACAGGGGAAACGTGATAAAATCAAATATGTGATATGGATTATCTGGATATGTACAGTGATTGCTACATTTGTGATGGGGAAGAATGATGTGACCATTAACCCTTTCTACATGACGGATCATGGCATATCAATTGCAAGCATATACAACTATGTTATTTATTACGGCGTTATATTTTTATTACTGTTGCCTGCGCTGATCCATGGCAGAAGAGCAGCCTGCCATTACATCTGTTGGATGGCGCCATTTATGGTGATAGGCAGCAGTATAGGCAGATTCCTGCATCTGCCACAGCTCCATATTGAAGCAGACAAGGACAAATGCATTTCCTGTGGAAAGTGCAGCAGAGCTTGCCCTATGGGACTTGATGTCAAAAAACTTGTGGCAGAGGGAAAGAATGCCAAATGCAGCGAGTGTATTCAGTGCGGCGCCTGTGTTGACGAGTGCCCTAAAGCAGTTCTGAAATATAAGCTGCTTTGGAAATAATTGCTCTTAGAGGTAATAACTGCTTTTGAAGTAAATCGTCACGAAAAAAATCAGGAGAAAAGACATGGCAAAAGACAGGAAGATAGATGTTGTAATATTAGGTCTTTTATCCCACGAAGACCTTACCGGATATGATATTAAAAAGAGGCTGGATGGAGCGATAGGCTTTTTCTGGAAAGGCAGCTTTGGAAATATCTATCCCGCGCTGACTGCAATGGAGAAAGAAGGACTTGTTTCAAAAAAGAAGAACTCTAAGACCGGGGGCAGGGAGAAAATACCTTATCATATCACCAAGCAGGGAATCAAGGCTCTTCAGACATGGCTACAGGAGGAGCAGACTTCCAATGAACTTCGATATGAAACTCTCTTGAAACTATATTTTGGTGGGGCTGCAGATAGGAGTCTTGCAATCAGGAATATCCAAATTTTTGAGGAGGATGTTAAGCGCAACCTGACAGTACTAAACATGTATAAAGATAATCTGGAAAAAGTGCTGGATGAAGAGGATCACATTTTCTATTATCTAACAGTGACTTTTGGAATTGACACCTACGAGGCGTATCTTAAGTGGTGCGCCAAGGCAAAAAAACTTCTGAGAGATGGTTAAGATCTGAATCAAAACAGATAGCGATAAGATAAAATCAGTGTAAAAATAGACTAAACAAGTGTAAACCAAGTTTTTTTCTCATCTATAGAGTATAGTTACTATACAGTATATAAACTATACATAATATGGCTCTACTCGTAACGAAGCAAAGGAGAGAAAAACGATGAACAGCAAAATAGACTTTATAAATGGAAAAACATACAAGTCACTGATGAAAATGTTTATGCCGCTGTTTGCAGCGATGACACTTACAATGATCTACAGTATCACACCCTTTGGAATCGATGCAATAGCAGGATTCGGAGTTGCCAGGAATCTTGAGCTTATCATGTCCATGCCTACAACAGGAATGTGCATGGCTATAACAGCCATAGTTGGACAATGCGTCGGAGCTAAGCGATATGACAGGGCAGGAGATTATCTTAAGGCGGGGCTTGTTCTTGGAGGCAGCCTTATTGCAGCAATCAGCGTTTTGGTAATTATCTTTTCCGGACAGCTCACAGCTCTTTTCGGGCAGGGTCGTGGTACAGCAGAAGTCGTAGCTGTGTTCTTTAAGATAATAAGCATTGGCTATGTGTTATATATGCTTACAAGCTGCATACAGGGATATCTTACCGGACTTGGGAATCCCTCAATGGCGATGGTGCTTCTCGTTCTCTACTATGTAGTAATCAGAATACCGGCGGCGGTCATTTTAAGAAGTGTCTTTGGACTTCATGGCATCTGGTTTGCGTTCCTGCTAAGTCATATCTTGGCGTTTATTGTTGCGACCATTATGGTACAATTATTGAATAAAAAACACGACACCATAAGGGGACCGCTATATGAAGGACTATAAGGAATTAGCCTGGTTAATGGAACGTATCATCCATAAGTACAATCAGTTTGAGAAAAAACCGCAAGTATACTGCAAGGATATAATCCTGACACAGCCTGAGATCCACACTATAGCTATAGTCGGAGACTACGAAGGAATAGGTATCACTCAACTGGCTAAGATGCGTGGCATCACCAAGGGGGCTGCATCTCAGATGATTTATAAGCTTGTGGATAAGGGACTTGTAGAGAAGAGAGTGTCTCCGGATTCGGATGCAGCTGTGAGCCTTTACCTTACAAAGAAAGGGAAAAAAGCGAGAAGCGAGCATCGAAAGCTCCATGAAAATATGGGTACTATGTATGAGAAAATGCTTGATCAGATACCGGAGGAAACGTTGGAGAGCATGAAGCAGTTTCTAAAAGCATTTGACGAAGCGCTGGATAAAATGTGAGTGGCTTTTTAGTCACCACATTTTTTATAGCAAATGAGTATAGCAGCTATACAGTTTAGAACTAAACATATAAGGAGAAAACAGAATGAAAATATCACTTTGCCCGGTGGAAGAAGAAATCCTCATATTGAGGTAAATGAGCTTATCTATTCATGATAAATCAGTGAAAAACAGTGCATTATTAGTGAAACATAGTAATGACTTTCTTTTCTGAGCATATAATAATAGTTATAACAAAGGCTGTTTAGCCGGTGAGGCAAAAACGGGACAGCTATTTGATTGAAAAGGAGTAGCAATGAGAAAATTTTATGAGAAGAATAGGGTATGGTTTGCTGTATTGTGGATTGTTCTGTACTGCGTAGTTATGACCAATCTAAAAGGGAATTTCGGCTATCAGAGCATAGCAATGCTTCTTGGCATAAATGCCTTTGCAGTGGGAATTACTCTTTTTGTAAAGATGAATCACCTTGAAAAAGAGTGTGGAATAGCCTCATGGCCAAGAGACATCGGAAGATTTCTGTTCTTTATCCCTATGTGGATACTGGCAACCGGGAATCTATGGGATGGCTTTGCACTTTCCTACCGCGGAATAGAGATGGTTTTCGCAGTACTGTCCATGATTTTAGTTGGATTCGTGGAAGAGATGATATTTAGAGGATTTCTTTTTAAAGCAATGCTGTCAGAGGAAAGGACATCCGTTGCTATAATTGTTTCTGCACTGACATTTGGTATGGGGCACATTATTAACCTGTTTGCAGGACAGACAAGCTTTGAAACTATCCTGCAGGTGATCTTTGCTGTTGCCTGGGGATTTATTCTTACGTTTGTTTTTTATAAGAGCGGAAGTCTATGGCCGTGCATAATAGCTCATTCAATGATAGATGCTTTTTCATTGTTTGGAGCAGACAACGCACTTGTGGATCAGATTTATATTGTAACTACCATTGTTGTTGCGGTAGTCTATTGCATATATCTTGCAAGGATTAAAGTGGAGACCAATAATGAAATTCAGTGATAGCTGTGCTAAGTGCATGTATGACAGGCAAATTATGAATCCTTCGCCGGGGATGTTTGTTGAAGAATGAATAATACTGCTTCGGGAGTAAACAAAGGAGTATATGAGAATGAAGCTGTTTTTGTTGGAAGATGATGATGCCATAGGAATGGGGCTAAAGTATTCCCTGGAAAAAGAGGGCTATGAAGTTATCCATGTGAGAACTAAGGCAGATGCGCTAAAAACATGGAAAACAAACAATTTTGATATGTGCATTTTGGATATCAATCTTCCGGATGGAAATGGGTATGATGTCTGCAAATATATCAAAGAAAAGGAAGATACACCGGTAATCTTTTTGACAGCAAGTGATGCTGAAGTAAACGTTGTCATGGGCCTGGAGATGGGGGCAGATGATTATGTGTGTAAGCCCTTCAGGATTAATGAGCTTATGGCCAGAATCAGGACTGTCCTTAGAAGGAGCAGAAAAAGTGCGGCTTCTTCCGGCTCTGAGGAGAACGGAATCCTTGAGATAAAAAATGTTCGCATTCATACAAACGAAGCAAAGGTTGGTGTGCTTGATGAGTCTTCAGGAAAAGAGGAAACGGTCGAGCTTACAGCTTTGGAATACAGGCTTCTTCTTGCTTTCTGCAACAACAGAGGAAATGTAATGTCCAGAAGCCAGCTCCTTGAGGATATGTGGGATGTGAGCGGAGATTTTGTAAATGATAATACGCTTACTGTTTATATAAAAAGACTAAGGGATAAGATTGAAAAAGATCCGACAAATCCTCAGGTTATAAAAACAGTCAGAGGACTTGGATATATTGTGGAGAAGTAGGAAAAGAAGTGCATTTTAGACATTTAACAAAAAAGTAACTGGAATAGATGGACTGGGGATTGTGGAATGTTAAAAAACAAAGATTTTAAAATTTTGATAATTGCAGCAGCTATACTTACAGTTGCTGCTTCCGTATGCGGATATGTGATTTGTGGCATAGCCGCATTTATTTTATTGATGTTATTGGGATTTGGATTACTATGCGTTTTTACCATTTTGACCAAACGCAGATACGACGATATAGATGCTCTTAATTCATATCTTGTAAATGTGCTTGCAGGAGATGAAGCTCCGGGCATACTAGATCAGGAAGAGGGTGAATTGTCTCTTCTTAAGACGAACATCTATAAAGCCACCTCAACCTTGAATTATCAGAAAGAACTTTTATCAAAAGATAAGGTGGCTCTGGCGGGTGCAATAGCAGATATCAGTCATCAGCTTAAGACTCCGCTGACATCCATGATCGTCATGAATGATCTTCTTAAGACAGAGGATGATAAGGAAAAGCGAGTGCAGTTTTTGCAGACACAGTCTAATCAGCTGAACAGAATGAACTGGCTTATTCAAACACTTTTGAAGTTGTCCAAGATTGATGCAGGCACGGTCACCATGAAACCGGAAGAAGTAAAAGCAGAGGCTCTGATTCAGGAAGTAATAAAGCCTTTTGAGATTCAGATGGAACTTAAGAATATCAGCTATTTATGCAAATATTCAGCTGATTCAAGATATGATAATCCACCTGCGAACGGCATTGATATTAAGTGTGATATAAATTGGACAGTAGAAGCTCTTCAGAATATTGTGAAAAACTGCATTGAACATATGGATGACGGAGGTGCACTATCAATAAATGTAAATGACACAAATATTTACAAGGAAATATCCATTGAAGATTCCGGCTGTGGAATAGCAGAAGAGGATCTTCCTCATATTTTTGAAAGATTCTATAAAGGAAAAAATGCAGGAAAAGACAGTGTAGGTATAGGTCTTGCTCTAGCCAAAACTATTATTACCGGTCAGCACGGAGATATCATAGTGGATAGTACTGAAGGCGAGGGAACAAGGTTCTCTGTGAGATTCTATAAGACGATTATTTAAGAGACAAGACTCGGAATATTACAAAACTGTAATCAAAAAGTCACTTGATTGTAAGTTGAAAATAATAACCTATTCTCATGAGCAACAAATGAATGAGAAGGGAGACAAAAGAAATGAACATTTTGGAAATCAGAAACCTTTGCAAAGTATATGGAACAGGAGAGACAAGAGTTGATGCGCTTAAGAACGTCTCTTTTGATATAGAACAGGGAGAGTTTGTAGCAATAGTGGGACCTTCCGGTTCAGGTAAATCAACGCTGCTTCATATCCTTGGCGGAGTAGACGTACCTACATCAGGAACCTGTAATATCGCAGGAACAGATATTGGAAAGCTTGATGAGACCAAGCTGGCAATTTTTAGAAGAAGGAACATCGGACTTATCTATCAGTTTTACAATCTTATCCCAATCCTGAATGTGGAAGAAAACATGACGCTTCCGATTTTGCTGGATGGGAAAAAGCCTGATAAGAAGCTGCTGAGTGACCTGGTAGAGAAGCTTGGATTAAAAGAGAGATTATCACATCTTCCCAATCAGCTCTCCGGTGGTCAGCAGCAGAGAGTATCAATAGGAAGGGCACTAATGAATCATCCGGCTCTGCTTCTTGCAGATGAGCCTACAGGTAACCTCGATTCTGAGAACAGTAAGGAAATCATAGCTCTTCTACGTAAGTTCAATAAGGAAAACAATCAGACGGTTATCATTATTACTCATGATGAAAGGATCGCTCTTTCTGCAGACAGAGTAATTACAATTGAGGATGGACAGATCACCCGCGACAGTAAGCAGGAAGGGGTGATGGCATCATGAATATTGTATCAACACTCACATTAAGACATCTTATTGGAAACAAAAAGAGATCAATAGTAACGATACTTGGAATAGCCGCATCCACAGCTCTTATAAGCGCTATCGTACTGGGCGTATTTTCTTTCTTTAAGTTTTTTGGATTTATATCCATACAGTCGGATGGAAATGCACATGCCCAGTTCAGTGAGATCACGCAGCAGCAATTCAATGAGCTTAAAGAGGACGACAGAATTGATAGCGTAGGACTCTGCGATATAGAGGAAACAGTAACCGGAGTAAGGCTACTAAGTGGTAAGGATGAGCGCTTCTGCGTAGGAAATACCATGCATGCAGATTATGACTATATGACTATGAGGGTGGTAACTGACTATGATGGACAGCTTCCAAAGAACTCTTCAGAGATAGCAATTGAGGAGCAGTTTCTGATCGACAATGGTCTGGAGAACCTGAAGATTGGTGATACCCTTACATTTGAACAGGGCTACAGATATACATACGATGAACTGGAAGGGCTCATATACCTTGGTGGGAATTACAGATCAGATGAACAGTTCAAAGCTCTTTCAACCGAGACCTGCACAGTGACTGCAATTCTTCACGGGAATAGACCTACCGGGAGCTGGGACATTCTCCGCGGCTTAGATGAAGGCTTTTTCCCTGAAAAAGATAAGACGCAGGTAATTATCACTCTGAAAAATTGCAATCACACTGCACTTAAGCAGCTAAAGAGCATCGCCTCAGATTATGAAATAGCAAAGTGCGATTACAACACAGAGTATCTCCTTAGCTGTTTCGCTTTTGAGGGAAGTGGCGGTGCATACAGATCATTTTTCGTAATGATGGCTGTTGCCCTTGCTATTGTTATTGCCACATCAGTCATCCTGATCTTCAATTCCATAGGCATGTCCCTCACAGAGAGAATGAGATACCTTGGGATGCTGGCCAGCGTTGGAGCTACAGCTAAGCAAAAGAGATTTTCGATATACTATGAGGGATTTGTTCTTGGAATGATCGGTATTCCTTTGGGACTACTGTTTGGCTATCTGGGAACAAAGATCACGCTGTCAGTCCTTGGAAGCAAGATCCTTGAAGCTGACATGTTTGTAGGGGCAGAGGGACTCAGAGGAAGCATACCTGTTGTTTGTGAACCGTCTGTAATCGCAGCAATCGTGTTTTTTGCAGCACTTACTATTCTTATTTCAACTTTTGTTCCGGCTATCAGAGCAGCCAAGGTTATGCCTATTGATGCGCTGAGGCAGAGCAATGTGGTAAAAGTAAAAGCAAAGAGCCTTCGTGTAAATCCTATTATCCGTAAAATCTTCGGATATGAAGGAGAGCTTGCTTATAAGAACATAAAAAGAAATGGTGTGAAGGGAAAAGTCATTACCGCTACTATTGCAGTTTCAGTGATCCTGTTCCTCACAATAAACTATTTCTGCAATTCCATAGCAAGAGCCAATGATTATGAGATTAACATTCCATACCAGCTTGTAGCATCCTGCTCGTTTTCCGAAAGTGACAGACTCCGAAGCGCCATAAGCGAGATGGAAGACGTAGATGATGTTTACAGCGCCAGCATGATCCAGTTTAGGTTTAAAAAAGCTCCTGAGTCACAGATAGAACTGGCCAATACTGATATTGCTGATTCGAAGTTTCTTTTGCCCGGATTTGCAGATCTGTATTTTAGCGGAATGGATGTTGTCATAGTTGATGATGAAGACTTTAACAAGATCCTTGAAGACAATGGGCTGGACAAAAATGAATACTACGGTGATACTCTGAAGGGCGTTTTGCTTAACGATTATTTCAGGGAAAAGAAATCCAGTGAAGTCTTTAATGATGGAATCTTAGGACAAGTTCTTCATTACGACAAGGTGCAGGGGTATCCACCTGCAATAGAGATTGCAGCTTTTGTAAGATATGATGAAAATAACAAGACCTTTGATCTATCACCTAAGGGCAACATCGCTGCATTTGTACCTGTTTCCATGTATTATGAGAAGGCAAAAGAAGTACTGCCGGAAGATAAGCTCACTATGGATCTGGGGGTTGAAACAGCTGATCATGAAGTGGTTCATGACAGAATTTACGCACTTTTGGAAAGCGATGGATATCACAGCTATTACTGCGGAGACCTTACAGATGCAGTAAAGGCTATGGATACCATCACACTTATGCTTAAGACCGCTATGTATGGGTTCACAATTCTTCTTACACTGATCGCTATCGCAAATATTGTGAACACGATCTCAACAGGAGTGCTCCTTAGGAGAAAAGAGTTTGCAATGTACAAATCAGTAGGCCTTGAAAACAGTGGCTTTAAGAAGATGATAAGGCTTGAAACGCTTCTTTACGGAATTAAGGCACTTGTTTGGGGAATTAGTATATCTCTTTTGCTGAGCTACCTTATGTTTACAACTTTCGACACAAGGCTGCACACCTTCAATCCGGATATTCTTATGTACGTTGTCACAACGATCGCAGTATTTGGTATTCTGGGACTCAGTATGGCTCTCAGCATCAGTAAGATCAAGGATGACAACATCATAGAAGCCCTTAAAGAGGATGCAGTATAAATAAAAACGGAGAAACCAAAACTATGCAAATTTCAGACATTGATAGAAGAATTCGATGTTAAACACTATGTCTCATTTGCGCAGTTGCAGGTAAGATAATAAAACTGTTTTTGAAAATTAAATAAGTGCAGAACAGCCCCAAATCAGTGTAATGATGGGGCTGTTTCTATTTTGGCTGTATATTTCCGGTATGAGATATTCATTTAAAGAGGTATAAGAAAATGAGGGAAAAGAATAAAGTATTTGGAAGTTTAAAATTTTATATAAGTGCTCTTGCTATAGCTGTGCCGATAATGCTTCAGCAGCTCATACAGAGCATGGTTTCACTGATAGATAATTTTATGGTATCGGGACTTGGCGATATATCCATGTCAGGAGTTAATGTTGCCGGACAGGTACTTTTTATTTTCATGGTATTTGTCAGCACAATTAGCATGGCAGGAGGCATTTTCCTGACTCAGTTCTTTGGCGCGAAGGACAAATCCGGAATGCAACAGGCCTTTCTTTTTAAGGTGATAATCAGCTTCGCGGCAATGATTCCGTACTTTTTGGTTTGCCTGGTATATCCCAGAGAAATACTTTCTCTTATGTTAATTGGAAATACGCAGGCAGAGCTCATTCTTGATGAAGCTGTAAAGTACATCAGGATTATGTCACTTATCGGAGCTCCGATGACACTTTCAGTATGTATTGCAAGTTCACTTAGAGATATGGGAAAAGTGAAGACCCCACTTGTCGTGACCGTTATAGCAACGCTCACAAACACAGTGCTCAACTACCTGCTTATTTATGGCCACTTGGGATTTCCTGCACTTGGAGTAAGAGGAGCAGCTCTTGCCACAGTAATTGCAAGGACCCTGGAGTTTATAATTTTTGCTATTATATATTTTAAGGCCAGTCCGGAGTTTGCTGTTAATGTTGGCAGAGACTTTAGAATTGATGGTAGTATATTTAGAGATATATTTAAAAAGGGCGCTTTGATGCTGTTCTGCGAGATGACCTGGGTTCTTTCGGAGACCTTAACTACAGCTATCTACAATGGTAGGGGCGGCGCAGATGTGGTTTCCGGAATGGCTTCAAGCTTTGCAATAGGCAATCTTTTCTTTGTTGCATTTAGCGGAATATACTCAGCAACAAGTGTCATAATCGGCAAGACACTCGGCGAGGGCAATCTAAATAAGGCACGCAGGGAAAAGACATGGCTTTTGTCAGGTTCTGCTGTTTTTGGATTTGCCATGACTTTTGTGGGTTTTGCAACTACGTTTATTGTACCGATTGTTTATGTAAGGCTTAGTCCCAACGCAATTACAATTTCCAGAAACATGGTAATACTTATGTCGTTCTTCATGCCTGTATGGGTATTCATTAACGCTCAGCAGGCAGTTGCAAGAGCAGGCGGCGATACAAAGATGGGCGCCTATGCAGATGCCGGAATAACGATAATGGTAATGCTGCCCATGCTGCTTTTGCTCGGCAGATACACTAATATCGGTCCCGTGCAGATGTATCTTTGTGTAAAAATCCTGGACATTGTAAAGATTGGAATATTCCATCTTTGGCTGAAAAAAGAGCGCTGGCTCAAAAATCTTACCGTGGAGCACTCTGATCTGGAACCGGCAAAAGCAGGGTGAATGAGAGGAGAATGAAAAATGGGTTATATTGACAGCGAATGGGAAAACATGGCCCATTGGAGATTTGTGTGGCCTGATATTCATGCTCCGTTATGGCACTTATATGTCTATGAGGATTGGAATGGAGGAAAAATGCATGCTAAGACTAAGACCATATAATAAAAATGATGCGGAAACAATTTTAAGTTGGACAAGTGATGAAACTGCATTTTACAAGTGGACAGCAGGAGTACTTGGAAGCTTCCCTCTTACAGCGAAACAGTTTAATGAAGTAAGCAATCTGATGGCATTTACGGCAGTAGACGATGATGAGATAGTCGGTTTTTTCACAATGAGAAGGCCGAGTAAGTCTCATGATGAATTAAGGTTTGGTTTTGTAATTGTAAATCCTGAAATCAGAGGCAAAGGCTATGGCAAAAGGATGCTTCAGCTGGGGCTTGTTTTTGCAAAAGAAATATATGGTGCAAAAAAGGTGTCTTTGGGTGTATTTAAGAACAACGAGCCGGCATATTATTGTTACAAAGCAGTTGGATTTAAAGATCTTCCGGATACCGATACCTATGAGATAAACGGCGAAACCTGGGATTGCCTGGAACTGGAAATGAATTTTTAATAAGAGGAAAGACAGACTCATGGCAGATAGGAAATACTTATATACGGAAAGGGCGCACTATATGTGTCCGAATATGCATTTTGGCATCATGGCAGAGATTGGGGCGGGGTTTGATGCGAACAGGATCATCGAGGGTATAGGTGTTCTTAAATCAGCTCATCCGCTTATGACAAGTCTGATAGCAGAGGAGCAGGGAAGTTCCGGGATATATTATGAGGAGCATCCGGAACTTGAGATTCCGGTAACCATAAAAGAGGCAGGCGAGAACTGGCAGACCGATTATGATGCGGTATCTACAGCCGGGTGGAACGTTCAAAAGGAGGCACTGCTCAAGGTCTTTGCTTATCCTTCTGAGAGCGGAGCGAGGGTTCTTTTTATAACTCATCATCTTCTTTGCGATGGAAGAGGACTTCTCCAGTTGGTGCAGGAGTTTGCGGATTATTATTCGAACGGTGCTCGGCCGCAATACGCCTTCGAGAAGCTTATGGAAAGTCTTGATGATCTTCCAAGCGGCAGTGACCTTGGGCTTATCAGCAAGATGCTGATAGAGAATTCCAATAAAAAGTGGCGTAAAGAAGCTCATAAGGTTAGCTACGATGAGTACCTTAAGTTTGAGCGTGAATATGATTCAAAGCAGGATATAAAGCGCGAGATAAAGAATGTAGACGGAGAAGAGCTTGATACGCTCCTTGATTTATGCAGGGGAAATGGCGTATCGCTCAACGACTATCTTATCGCCAAGATGATGATCGATGAGGGTACAGATAAGGTGATCATAGCTTCCGACATAAGGAATAAGATTAAAAACTATAAAGAAGGTGCTCTTGGAAATTATGCTACTGCATTTGGAGTGGTGGTTAAGAAGAGAAGTTCTGAGATCATGGAACTCGCCAAAGCCGTAGATCATGAAGTCAGGAACATCATCAGTAAGCCCGATAGAGAGATGCTCGTTCTCTCGTGCTATTTCAATATGGATCCGGAGCTTCTCGATGCCATAGCTATATCGACTCTTGGAAGCTTTGATAGCAAAGCCGGCAGATTTGTCGGCAGCAAGATGTTCGGCTATGAAAAGCGTGACGGCCATTGCATCACGAACCTTGGCAGGGTAGAGAGCAGCGTAATAAGAGAGGGCGTATTCATTCCGCCGGCATCTCCGGCAAATAGAAAGGCGTGGGGCGTTCTAACGATAAACAAGAAGATGAGGATCTGTTCGATACATTAAATTGAGAAAATATATGAAAAGAATCAAAATAATACTCAGAAGAATACTTCTGATAATTATGTTAGCTACGACGGCTATCTTTTTTATTTTACATTACGATTCAAAAGAATATACCCAGCAAAATGAACAGGAATATATAAACAGAATTTGCAGTATGACACATAACAGGGCTGTTGCTGTAGGAATAATTGACGGCGATGAAGATGTATTTCTGGAACATTGTGACATTGATGGGAAAACTGTGGATGAGCATACGCTTTTTGAATTGGGGTCTACAACAAAAGCATTCACAGGGCTTGGAATCCTTAATCTTGAGGAAGAAGGTTTGATTGATTCGGATTCGCCTGTCACAGACTATATAGACTGGTTCAGACCACAGTATAAAGGCTCCGATGCTGTAGTCACAGTCAGACATCTTATGGATCATTCAAGCGGGATTCCGGTGTGGACAATATCACTTATCCCGGAGGGCAGCGAAGGTGAGATAACCATAGAGGAGACAGTTAGAAAAATCGCTGATGTTAAACTTGCTCACGCACCCGGCGAAGTTCATGAATACGCAACAATCAATTATGATGTGCTTGCACTTATTATCGAGAAGGTTACTGGGCAAAAATATGAGGATTATATTACCGAGACTGTTCTTAAAGATGTAGGAATGAATGAGTCATTTTTCAGGATTACCGATTCTGACAGACAGCGTATTTTTGCTGGGCGTAAGGCAGGCTTTTTTAGAACATGGAAATATGATGCTCCAACTTATTATGGAAATACTGCAGCGGGTTACCTTGTGTCGGATACTACTGATCTGGTCAAATGGATGAGATATGTCAGGGGAAATATTGATTTTGGCTCTTTTCCGATAACAGACACGAACAATTACTATGTAGGTTGGAATCTATATCCGGAGACTGTACACCATGGGGGAAACAATCCTAATTACAGTACGCAGGTCATTATTTCGAGAGAGCGTGATCTTGGGGTTTTTGTCTTATCTGCTTCTGCCGGTGATATCGCCACAAGAATAGCTGACGGCATTTTTGGGATGCACATGGGAATGAATGCAAAGATTGGACTTTGTGTGTCAGGTCACGAGCTTCAAGACTTCTTATTTGTAATGGGAATACTTTTGATTTTGTACATCGCGTTATTGCTGCAATATAAAAGAAAGAAATTATGCATATGCGGTGGATTATTTATTTTGACCTTGCTGATTTTGATTCCTATAATCTCGCATATTAGCTACAGGTTCATGTTTGTTTGGATGCCCTATAGTTTTGGATTGATGATCATTAGCATATTGGCATTTGCAGCCTGGCTCATTGGTTGTGGGCGTTGGAAACAAAAATGATAACATTCAAGGGAGATATACATGAAAAAAGCATTCAAGGTAATAGGTAAAAGCTATGGAAATAAAACAGCATCAATTACAGTATTATTGACAAAATAGCTTGTTACCAAGTATAGTTGATGAAACAAAATAAACAGACGCCCATTGCTACCGAGTAGTGGGATTGACGTCATTTCTTTACCGTTAGGTCTTAGCAGGTAAGGAAATGGCGTATTTTATTATATGGAGGTTTCTATGAAGTGGATTTATTTGTTTATTGCAGGTGCTCTTGAGATTACGTGGGCTGTAACCATGAAGATGTCGAACGGTTTCTCATTGCTGATACCTTCGATCATTACCGGCGTAGGATATATAGCCAGTGCAGTTTTTCTTTCGATAGCGCTGAAACAACTGCCACAATATGTGTTATTCTGATTGTAGTTGGAATTGCTGGACTTAAGATTTTAGCGAAAGAGTGAGGTTTACCATGTTTAGAAAAATGAGAAGATTTAATCAACAGATTTCTGATTCAGAGTGTATAGAAATACTGAAGAATACTAAGAGGGGCGTACTTTCATTGATAGGTGATGATGGGTACCCATACGGACTTCCTATAGATCACTGGTACTGCGAAGATGATGGGAAAATCTATTTTCACGGAGCCAAAGAGGGACATAAGATTGACTCCATCAAAGCGTGTGATAAGGCCAGCTACTGCGTTTATGATGAAGGCTATCGTAAAGAAGGTGACTGGGCTCTTAATATAAAGAGCGTTATCACTTTTGGCAAGATCGGCCTTGTAGAAGATGAAGAAAAGGCGCGAGAAATATGCACAGCTTTGGTCAGAAAGTTTACCGATGATGAAGAATATCTGGAAAAGGAGCTAAAGAACGCATTACCGCGTGTTCAATGCCTGGAGTTTGTACCTGAACATATGACTGGAAAGTTGGTTAATGAGTCATAAGTGGAAGCGCGTTATATCGGAACGTTAAAGCGGAAAAGCCACTGCATCTTTGTACAGCTTTTGAAGCGTCTTGATAAATGAGGCAAGGCTCTCACGACTATCCGTCTTGTGGGTGCATAGGACGCAGTGAAAACATTCCCTGCAGTCATAAGGGATCCACGCAAATTGTCCGCTATGGTCGTTTAAGAATCCGGGAGCAAGGCAGATACCTTTGCCGGATGCGACATTTACAAGAGTAGAGTCGTGATCGGGACTGTTAAAATACTCGATCTTCCCGGAGGAGATTAGTTTTTGCTGGACGGATCGTAAAGCGTTCGGAGAGCCGCCGCCTACCATGAGGGTGCGTCCGTAGATGTCTTCATCCGTGATGATGTTCTTTTTAGCCAGAGGATCGTTTTTATCGGTAATAAGGTAGATACCAGAATCAAAGAGTTTGTGGATGTTGATTCCCGGGATATGTTTAGTCTGTTCTATAAGTGCAAAGAGGATGTCGGACTCATCATTTAAAAAGCTTTCCACACCGTTATCGTACTGAAACAGAGGAGTAACCTGGACACCGGGTTGCTCCTTTTCAAATATGCGGATAGCTTCGGGCAGAAAGTATATGGCTTGTCTGACCATCATGGAAACAGTTATGTTGTCCCTGTATCTGGCACTGAAATTCTGTCCCTGTTCGATGGCGCGTTTCATATCCTCACGCATACCGGAAAGATAGGTTACGAACTGCGCCCCGGCCGGAGTGAGTGTGGCTCCTTTGCCGTTTCTTTCAAATATCTTAAAGCCTACCTCATCCTCCAAAAGCTTTAGCTGATAAGAAAATGTTGGCTGACTTACAAATGTGTTCTCAGCCGCCCGGCTGAAGTTAAGGGTATGAGCCAGTTCTATGCAGTAATCTATCTGTTTGGTTGTCATCGATAAATCTCCTTGAAAGTCAGCTATTTAAAAATTAAATCAATTATAGGATATTTGAATTGGATTATTCAAGTGTTTTGCGTGATAATCAAGTCATAGAAACAAAAATAAATGTAAACACCTGTAGATAAACGGAGGAGATTAAGATGGCAAAAACATTGATTACATTCTTTTCAAGAGCGGATGAAAACTATTTCGGCGGAGCAATGAGATACGTAAAGGTCGGAAATACAGAGATCGTTGCAGGTCTTATGAAAGAGCTGATCGACGCGGATACATTCAAGATCGAGATGAAGGATCCATATTCACCGGTATACATGTCCTGCATCGATGAAGCAAAGAAAGACAAGCAGAACAATGCACGACCTGAGCTTACAAATTATCTTGATAGTATTGATGAGTATGACACCATAGTACTTGGCTACCCGAACTACTGGGGGACCTTCCCGATGGCAGTCGCAACTTTCCTTGAGAGATATGACTTTACAGGAAAGATCATCCTTCCGCTTTGCACAAATGAGGGAAGCGGTATGGGTTCCAGTGAGAGTGATATAAAGAAATGTGCTAAAGGTGCAACAGTAAAGAGTGGTCTTGCGATCACGGGTTCAAAAGCCGCAGATTCCAAAGATGCCGTAAAAAAATGGTTTGCAGCAAACGGACTGCTTTAAGAAGAAGGATGCAGGATCCATCTGAGCAGAGGGAATGAGCCGATGAATGAGGAAGAACAGATCAGAGAATTATACAGGCTCTATTGGAAATACATGATAGATGGAGATACAGCAAGGATGATCGGATGCAGCACAGTGATCGCAGAGGTTTATGGTGGAGGAAAGGGAAGCTGGAGACTGCAGGGAGATTTTACCTTAAGAAAAGAAAATGGAACATGGAAATTGACGAGTTCAAAGGCGTCAACATATTAATGAATGGAGGATTATGCAATGGAATATGTAACACTTAATAATAAACTGGAATGTCCCGCAGTCGGGATCGGAACCTTTATGCTTTCGCCTGTCGATGCAGAGAATAGTGTAAGAGAAGCACTTAAGATGGGATATCGCCTAATTGATACTGCCAATGCATATGTAAACGAGCGGGCTGTTGGAAGAGGCGTGAAGGATAGCGGAGTAAAGAGAGATGAGATCTTTCTTTCCACCAAACTCTGGCCCAGTGAATATGAAAATCCAAATGCTGTGGATGAGACTCTGGAACGCCTTGGGGTAGACTACGTAGATCTTCTTTATATCCATCAGCCGGCCGGCAACTGGCTCGCAGGATACAGACTGATTGAGAAGGCTTATAAGGAAGGCAAGGCAAAGAGCATCGGTATCTCTAACTTTGAAGGAAAGTATATCGAAGAACTTGAGACGAAGTGGGAAATCGCACCGCAGTTTATCCAGGTGGAGGCGCATCCTTATTTTACCCAGAAGGAACTGCGAAAGACTCTTGATAAGTATGGGATCAAGCTTATGAGCTGGTATCCGTTAGGACACGGCGATAAGAGCCTGATAAATGAGCCGGTTTTTGCCGAACTTGGAAAGAAGTACGGAAAAACTCCTGCGCAGATCATTCTCCGCTGGCATACACAGATGGGATTTGTGGTGATCCCCGGAAGCAAGAATGTGGATCATATTAAGGATAATCTCAACATTCTCGATTTTAAGCTGACAGACGAAGAGGTGAGAAAGATCGCTAAACTTGATAAGAATGAGAGATATTATCACAGGACAGATGAGCAGCTGGTCCAGTTTGCAGGATGGAAACCTGATTTTGAAAAGGCATAATGATATGAAGAAAAAAGTGAGAATCTTAAGTCTGTTTCTTACAGCGCTTATGGTAATAAGTCTTAGCGCATGTGGAAGCGCAGATAACCGTGTAGAAGATGGTGCAAAACAGGATAATTCAGTTGCAAACGAGCAAAGCAGGAACAGAACGATAATGCCAGACCTGCATATGCAGGGGAGGTACCTGATCTGTCACAGTATTTCACCATATTTATTGGTGCGCCTGTCTGGTGGGGCGACTGGCCGATGATCATGTACACTTTCTTTGAAAATAACGCAGACGGTCTTGCAGGCAAAACATTGGTCCCGTTCTCTACGCATGAAGGATCGGGACTGTCAGGCTTTGATAAGAAGCTCTCATCAGCATGCCCGGATGCAACGGTTTCAGACGGACTTGCCATAAGAGGAAACGACTGTCAGAAAGATCAGGAGAGTGTAAGGAAAAAAGTCAGCGAATGGATAGCAGGACTGGGATATTAGAGGAGTGAGCTGTTTGAAAAAGAAGATCAGGATCATAATTGATATCTCTATGACGGTCATGATGTCCCTGCTTATGGCATATTCTCTGATAGGAGAGTTGTTCCATGAGATCGCGGGGAGTCTCATCTTTATTCTGTTCATTTTTCTACAGAACAGGTGCCGGTATTCAATGTCACTTAAAGATCATGAGAGGGCAATCCTGCTGACAGTGCATCAGTATGAGCCTACTGAAATAAAGCCGCATCTTCACAGCACAAATTTTGAAGAAGTATCAGCGGTGATGCGTGAGGCGCTTGGAAAAGGCGTGGAGTGCTGGAATGTTGATCTGAAGTTTACTCCAAAAGGGGTAAAACTTCTGGGAGTGACAAATACAACAGAGGATCTTTTGAAATACTGAATTTAATAAGATTAATATCTGAAATGAGAGAGTCGAGAAATCGGCTCTTTTCTTTTACCCAAAATCAGGGCGCACGATGTCCAGTGGACATCGGCTTTGCGCCGACCGAAGTGGAACGGAGAGGAGGGACATAGATGGCTGGACGGATCCAGGGTATTTCGTGAAGACTAAGGATTCTGTATAATTAAAGGCAGTGAAATTAAGAATCGAGATTTGAAGAGGTGAAGCCATGGCATGGAAATGTCCGAAATGCGGCAGAGAGTTCAGCAGACAAAACCAGGACCATTACTGTGTGAAACCGCAGAATATTGATGAATACATTGCTGCCCAGGATGAGAAATATAAGCCCAGATTAATGGAGATCCGGGAGATCCTTCGTGATGCACTGCCGGACGCGGAGGAGCGGATATCCTGGTCGATGCCCACTTATTGGAAAGGTCGTAATATCATTCATTTCGCAGCATCAAAGAAACATCTGGGCATTTATCCCGGTGATGAGGCTACAGCTGTATTTACGGAGGAACTCTCCGATTATGACGTAAGCAAGGGCACGATACGGATCCCCTATGATCAGCCTTTACCGGAAGCACTGATCATAAGGATCGCAAAATGGTGCTTTGAGAACTATTCCAAATAAGGTGTAAAGATGGTATGAAGAACGCAATAGAGTTCCGTTGTATTCGGGAAAACGAACTCGGCCTTCTCAAAGACTTTTTATATGAAGCCATATTCATTCCGGAAGGTGTGGAGCCGCCTTCGAGAGATATTGTAGAGAAACCGGAGCTGCGCGTATACACTGATGGTTTCGGTACAAAGTCTGGAGACAACTGCCTCGTCGCGATCCACGACGGAAAAATAGTTGGGGCTGTCTGGACGAGGATCATGAATGAAAATGATGAGGAATTCATCATGGTATGTGAGCTTTAGAAATTCTTTAGGTTAAATCGCAATAAGATCAAACGAAAGGGCAGTTATTGTTATAATTCAAGCTGCTTTTTCGTTTGACCTTACAGCGATTCTAACCTAAAGAATTTGTAGAGATAATGTGTTAGCGCCTTCTATCTGAATATAAAAATATAAGTGCAGAACAGGCTCAAATAAGTGTATTTGGGCCTGCTTTTTTATGGAAATGATAGGATATATTCAGATAGACCGGTAAGAGAAATGTACTTCGACTTTGTAGAGAGGATGAGAAATATAGCTATGAAAAATGAAAGTAAGGAGCTCTGTCACAGAGGATGAGTAGAACCAGTGTGAATCTCACAGTATACTTCGATGATCCTTTCTGGGTTGGGGTTTTTGAACGCTTTTATGAGGGAAAACTATCTGTTTGTAAAGTTACATTTGGTGCTGAACCAAAGGATTATGATATATGGGAGTTTGTGCTACGACACTACTATGATCTTGAGTTCAGCCCTGCAGTAGATGCAACAATTAAAGAGATAAAAGATAATCCAAAGCGCAGGCAGAGAGATGCTGCGAAGCAAATGAGATGCACAGGAATTGGTACTAAATCACAGCAAGCGTTGCAACTACAGCGGGAGGAAATGAAGATTGCGCGAAAAATCAAAAGCAGGCAGCAAGTAGAAGAGGAAAAACAAAGGCAATTTGAATTAAAGCAGCTAAAAAAGATAGAGAAGCATAAAGGGCATTGACATTTATTTGTGATAATCACTATTCTGGCGTATCATAAGGCTTGTAGGGATTTTGAACGTGTAGATATTTAAGAGGGGAGAATTATGCTAAAAGATAATCTCATTATGCTTAGAAGAATTCATGGCTATTCGCAGGAGGAGATTGCAGAAAAAATCGGGATTTCCAGGCAGGCCTATGCCAAGTGGGAAAAGGGACTTACTATTCCTGATGTGGAGAAATGTGCTCTCCTTGCGGAGGTCTATGAGACAACAGTTGATAATCTTTTAAAAACCAGTAGCGAAGACGGAATCGGAATGATTCCTCCGCCGCCCAAGGGTAAGAATATATGGGGAACTGTGACTATTAGTGACAGAGGTCAGATAGTTATTCCAAAAGGCGTAAGGGATATGTTTGGACTTAGCGGCGGACAGAGACTTATCGTTCTCACCGATGAGGTGGGAATGGCGATTGTTCCCGCAGAGCAGTTCGAAGAAAACATGAAGAAGACTCTGGAGATGTTTGATGCCAGTGCAGAGAACTGATAGCAAAAAACCACCTCACCCTCATTTTTGATATCATTTGACATTATCAAATGAAATTTTTATAACAGTATGTGCACCTTAATAGAATGATTATGTGGGTTTTCAGAATGTTTTCATAAAAGCTTTATAGAAAATATATTTAATCTAAAGGAGGCATGCTATGGTCATCTGCGGTGCAGGTGCTCCTTTTTCACTAAAGTAAGATTAAGAAAAAGGAGCTAAATACAATGAAAAACAGAATAAATAAATTACGTGATTTTTATATACTTTGGAGCACACAGAGTCTGTCACAGCTTGGAAGCGCTATAACAAGTTTTGCGCTGACCTTATGGCTCTATGAAAAAACAGGGTCTGCTTTGAGTACGGCAACGCTTACCATCTGTACCTATGCGCCTTACGTTATCATGAGCATTTTTGCAGGGGCGCTCACAGATAAGTTCGATAAAAAGAAGACGATGCTTGTATGCGATTTGATGGCAGCCATGACTACGGTACTGGTATTCGTGCTCTATAAGACAGATCTTCTGACTATGTGGCATCTGTATGCCATAAACATGGTGTCAGGACTTATGAATACAGTTCAGCAGCCTGCCTCGGAAGTGGCATATACACTGATTATACCTAAGGACGAGTATCAGAAAACCAGTGGACTACAGCAGTTATCCAGATCCCTTATCTCTATCGGGAATCCGCTGATTGCTGCAGCTCTTTATGGACTCGCAGGCCTTGACCTGGTTATAGCTGTTGACCTTTTGACATTTGCGATTGCGTTTGCAGCACTTTTATTCTTCATTAAACTGCCTGAGATTTCAGGAAACGGTAAGAATGATGGTAACGTACTTGCACTCGCAAAAGAGGGATTATCCTTCCTGAAGCATAATCCGCTTATACTCTGTGTAATCCTTTTTATGTCGGGAGTGAATCTTACAGCATCAGCCTTTGATGCGGTACTGCCTGCACTTGTGATTCCACGGGCCGGGAATAATGCCCTTGGAATTGTGACGGCATGCTCCGGAATAGCAATGGTAATAGGAAGCTTTTTGCCTACAGTACTTCCAAAACCTAAGGACAGAGTAAGAGTTATCTATCTTACAATGCTCTTTTCTCTTGGAATAGAAAACTTAGTTTTGGCGTTTACAAGAAATCCGATTATTTGGTGTGTCGCTCAATTTATCGGCTGGGTGTTTGTTCCTCTGATGGCGGCAAACCAGAATGTTATCATGCGTAACAACATTCCTGTGGAACTTCAGGGAAGAGTGTATGCGTGCAGAAATACGCTTCAGTTTTTTACTATTCCCATTGGATTATTCCTTGGAGGATTCTTCGTGGACAGTATCTGCGAACCGTTTATGGCATTTAACGGCAGCAACCCTTTCCTGACAACTCTTTTCGGAGAAGGAAAAGGCTCGGGAGCAGCACTTATGATGTTTATACTTGGAGTATTTGGAGCATCACTTTGCCTGATTTCAGGTCAGTTCATGAAAAGATATAAGTATATCGAATAAAGATGCTTATTCGAAAAATGATAAAAGGCAACTAATATGTTGTAACCGATACCATAATTTCATATAATTCAATCGTAACGATTTTTTATTATTTTGGAGGAACAAAATGGATTTAATACCGAGTTTTTCAGTTGATCACACAAAAATAGTCCCCGGTATTTTCATCAGCAGACAGGATGAGATCGGTGGAAATGTTATTACAACATATGATATAAGGGTTACAAGACCTAATAGGGAGCCTTTTGTAGATGTAGCTGCAATGCACACACTTGAGCATCTTATTGCAACATATCTTCGAAACGACCCTGATTGGAAAAATGAAGTAATCTACTGGGGACCGATGGGTTGCCTCACAGGATTTTATCTCATTTTAAAGGGTGGTCGTGCGCCTAAGGAGATACACGACCTTCTTCTCAGAGCGTTTAAATCTTGTGCGGATTTTGACAGTGTTCCGGGAACCAATGAGGAAAACTGCGGCAATTACCTTATGCACAATCTCTGGCTTGCCAAGCTGCATGCTGAAAAGTTTGCTGACTATCTTGAGAAGAATGCGGATAATCAGGCAATCTTTGAGTATCCTCAGTCAGATAGAGCTGTTACTGACGATGGACGTCAGTTCTTTGATTCATGATCCTTTTTTAATTTCATTCAGTCTCGTTATAAAGTCGCCGGAGGTCTTATGACGTTCTTCCTTGTCCTTGTACAGGGCAGAATCCGCATTGGACAGAGCCTGCTCGAAGGGTGTGGCAGGGGAAGTACATATATAAGTACCTGTGCTGAATATTGGGGTGTAGCTTAGAGTTTTATCATCTTCAAGGGCATTTGAGAGTAGATTCCTGAATTCGGAAGCAAGCTCTGCATCTTTCCCAGCGATGACAAATTCATCTCCACCCCATCTTGCAGCAACGGCATTTCTTGGCAGGAGGATTTTGCGCATGGCTTTGGATATGGCAACCAGAGCCTTGTCTCCTTCGTCGTGTCCAAGAATATCGTTAATACTCTTAAAATAATCCAGATCAACCATGATAATGGTTAGCGGATCATCCGCACTGCAGGTGGCGAGTTCTTCATTTATGATATCAGCCATACGCCTGCGATTATACAGCTTGGTAAGAGCATCTGTATAAATCTGCGAATCCTGTAATTCTACAAAAAGTTTCAAAACGACCGGAATAACACATAATTCTATGGCAGGGAGATTCATTAAGAATGCTATCAGAATGCCATTGATGGTAAAAAACAGTATGAAAATAATCTGGCTGTTATATTTCTTTTTCTCATGCCTGGTTTTGGCAAGCCTTCTGTTGTGAATGGAGATGCCGGTAGCAGCAATCAGATAGACATAATCCATCAACAATATAAAAGAAAGCATGGGTTTGAAGACAGGGCCGTTTCCTGAAAGCTCATAGACAAATACGTGCAGGGGAGTATAAAGCAGTATAAGAACCAGAAATAAAGGAATGTGTATCAGAACAGACCAAAAGTTCAGAGAGCATATTTTTGTGAAATTTGATGGCCTGTTCAGATTGGCGCGTACATGAAGGAACCAGAAAAAGCATGCAAACGACATGGAGGTAAAACCCGTAGACATAATAAAAAGCACAACAGGCCTTGGCAATGCAGAGTAAAAGCTATCCCCGAAAAGAAGCCTTAAATCTTCCAAAATATAGACCATAAAAGACACAAGCATGCCCTTAAACGCATGTATCTCTCTTTTGTTACCAATGTTTTCATTGGTCTTGGAATATATAATGTTTAATGACAAAAAGCTTATGAACAGTATTAAAAAAATAAAAGGTTTAATCTGAACCTCTATCGGTACCATCGTCATAGCATAATCCTCCGCGTCGAAAGGCTGCATAAGTACAATAACAAAATTGCACACTACTTTTAATTATACAACGTAAAAAAATGGCAGTTGATTAAAACTGCCATTTTTAACATTTTTTTAATACTTATTCAGTTAATGCTGCTTTCTCGCCAAGGAGTCCGTTTTCGCCGGTGAACTCTTTTTCACGTGTTTTTGTGATTACAGTGAGTGATATAAAAGCGATAAGACATAATATAGCAACAATCAATGCTGCGATAGCGCCTACTAAAAACGCCCCGGTATCCTTCATCATTATTTTCTGAGTTGCAGGATTCACCTTGACTTGGGAAAGATTGATATCAGGCTCAATTTCTTCTGATAATTCTTTGGAAACATGCCATTTCCCATCATAGAACCAATGAACCATATAAGTATATTCAGTGCAGAGCCCCTTATCGGTAGTTCTGTATCTGGAGCTTACATCTGTGATATAAGCCTGAACTGTTTCATATTTTTGATATCTGCTTGAAATAAAAAACAGAACACCTGTAAGTGCAACGAAAATTACAGCTGCTATTAGAAATCCCAGCCGTAGTACAGAAAAATACCCCTTTTTAACTTCTTCATCCATGTCCGTAAATAAATACCCCCATTTTATTGTCCCCTCAAATAAATATGTGTTTTAAATACACAGATATAAATATACCATTAAATTGGTCATTTTTGTTCAATTAAATTCTGAAGATTCTTTTAAGATTTTTATGAAAATGTTTATAACCGGCAGTGTGCAAGTTGTGTGATAATTATTTTGGTATTGTGTAATCAGTAAAACACATTTCCGTTCATTCAACAGATCCAGGAGGAAAAAAGTAATGATGAAGAAAACAGCGATAGCTTTAATATGTTCAATGGTTTTGGTTGCAGGCTGCGGAAGCGCAGAGAACCCTTTTACACAAGATAATAACGTGGAAGAGAATACTGAAAACATTGAAACAATAGATGAGGAAGAGGTGGCAGAAGCAGCTACAGCGCAGGCTTCTGTAGAGACTATGGATGAGAATACGGAAGATCCCGAAGCTGATATGGCAAAGGCATCAGTACTTCCGGCATACGAGTATCCGGGACCTGAACTTTTTTATTCAGTCCTTTATCAGTACATCATCGATGAGTGCGGTCAGCATTTTGAAAAAGCGGATGTCGGAATTCCTTGTCTGAACATTGTGGCTGAGGATGAGAGCGACAAGAATGATATAAAGGTATGGGGTGATTTCTGGTATTACAACTATGAACTGAATGGAGATACGTTGGAGATGGTATCCGGCGGATCCTTCCCCGGATGTATTCACATCAAGAGCACAGATGAAGGCTATGAGGTTACCGAGTTTGAGATGGTTGAAGATGGATCCGATTATACACCTACAGCAAAGAAGATATTCGGTAAGCACTATGATGAGTTCACAAAAATGAATGAAGATACAGAGGCTAAAGAGAAGACAAGAGCACAGATCATTGCCAATTATGTAGCAGCCAATAACCTTGAGATTACCCAGTATAAGGATTACGGCTGGGAGCCGGTAAAGCTCCCTGAGGAGAATATTGACAGCTTTTACAGCACTCTGGATTAAATAAGCTTTTCCATATCTTTTCTCTTATATATGCCTGACAGCGGTAAAATGTCTGCTGTCAGGCGTTTTTAATGAAATTGAGAACGGAAAAAATTTATATAAAATTCAGAACGTATAGTGGTAATAATATAAACGCTTTATGGTATATTTGATATATATCAGTATGAAAAGGAGCGTGCTCTATATGAATATAAATATAGATACTATGAATACAGTATTGAATTGTGTCAGAGATGGAGTCTCTTTCATATTAGTCAGCATCGGATATATGAAAATATTCGAGAAGTGCGGAGTGCAAAAGCGATGGGCGTTTATCCCTGTGCTCAGAGAATATCATTTAAGCCTGTGCGCAGATAAAGAGAAAGAGGGCAGAACATATACTATTCTGTCATGCCTGATATATGTGATTGGAATAGCTATTGCTTTACTAAATGGACATGACATGCTCCTGGCACTACTCGCAATACCCTTAGTCGGGATTGCGGTAGCTCAGGTTATTTTTGAGATAAAGATATATCTGGGACTTATTGATGTCTTTGGCAGAAGAAAAAGATGGATATGGCTATTCATATTTTTGGAATGGTTTACTGTTCTTTATTGGGGCTTTTCGAAAAAACTTGTACCGACTCGAAAAGTACAGGATCTTAGGGATATTGAAGGAGCAAAGGAGTTTGGCGAAGATATTACAGTAGCTGATGAGGGACTTACGGTTAATATCAGGAACAGATCGGTAATCGATTTCTTCAAGAGAAAAGTCCTTTTAAAAGATATCCATATGACTATTCCCAAGGGACATATGGTACTTCTTCTTGGCGGTTCCGGAGCAGGAAAAACAACTTACCTGAATGCAGTTACCGGTTATGAGCAGGCCGATGCTGAAATAAAGCTTGATTCTGAGGATGTTTATAAAGACTATACAAGTATGAAGTATGATATCGGCTTTGTTCCGCAGCAGGATTTGATGAGGGGGAATGATACGGTTCTTATGACTCTTAGTGATGCAGCAACGCTGAGATTACCTTCAAATATATCGTTTCAGGACAGGATGAAGAGAGTGGAAGAGGTTCTTGAACAGTTTGGCCTTGCCTCGGTTAAGAACAATCTTGTCGAGAAGCTCTCCGGCGGACAGCGCAAGAGACTTTCCATTGCAATGGAGTTTATATCCGATCCCACGCTGTTTATTCTTGATGAGCCGGATTCGGGACTTGACGGTGTTGTGGCGAGGAATCTTTTTGAGAAACTTAGGCAGATTGCCGACGAGGGGAAAATTGTGGTAGTAATTACTCATACTCCCGACAGAGTAATAGATCTTTTTGATGATGTAATAGTTCTTGCCAAGGATCAGACGAGGACAGGCCGCCTTGCCTGGTACGGACCTGTAAATGAAGCTTATGAATTTTTCGGTAAGGATTCCATGGAGGATATCCTTCTTACCATAAACCAGAAGGATGAAGGCGGAGAAGGAAAAGCAGATGAGTTTGTTGAAAAGTATGCTGACAGAGTAAAGGAAAATGTGGGGTGATGGTATGAGAAAAGTGAGATTAAGACACACCGGACGTTTTATACAGACCTTTATTTATCTTGGAAAGCTTTTCAGAATGTTTCTTTTCCAGAATGACTGGAAGGTGCTACCGATGTCAGCGGTTATAGCAGGACTTGTTTCCTTTGCGGTGGGAAATAATATCTTTGTTACCATGGAAGGTACTCTTATGGGCACGTTCGCCCTCGCATGTATATGTGTATGGAACGGCTTTTTCAACTCAATCCAGATGATATGCAGAGAGCGGGCAATTGTAAAAAGAGAACATAGATCGGGAATGCACATCAGTTCCTATGTGGCGGCGCACATGATCTATCAGGCACTGTTATGTCTTGCGCAGGTTGTGATAACCATAAACGTATGCATCTTTATGAAAGTTAAGATGCCTTCAGAGAGCCTCTTCACAGCGTGGCCTCTTGTTGATATAGGAATAACACTTTTTCTTATAACCTATGCTGCCGATATGCTGGCACTTCTTATATCATCCTTTGCAAGAACTACGACAACTGCCATGACGATAATGCCATTTATGCTGATTGTACAGCTCTTGTTTTCAGGCAGCTTTTTTAATCTTCCGGAGCAGGCTATGCCCTTTACCAATATCACTGTTACAAAGTGGGGGCTTACAGCCCTATGTGCGCAGGGAAATTACAACTCCCTCCCGATGGTTTCTGTATGGAATAACGCTCTGAAAATGAAGGACTACGAGGTAGAGGGAGAAAAGCCTCTTTTGGAAGCCTTCAAGATGATTGAGGAAAACGATCAGCGCGATGCAATTCTTAAGGAATCAGGTTCGCTGAATCAGAATCCTGACTTTAATTTTGACAGAGGGGTAGTCGTTAAGTGCTGGATATGGCTGATAATCTGGACAATAATATATGCAGCTCTTGCGGTGATTATTCTGGAATTTATTGATATGGACAAGCGGTGACATGAAAACAGACATCCAAAAAATCAGCGAGGGCGAGGAAAGTATCGTTATAAGATACAAAGAGCTTACTCCTGATCTAAACAAAATAATAGGGATTCTTGAAGGTACCGGCAGCAGACTGTGGGGCAAAACCGAGACCGGAACGGAATGTATTAACATCGAAGAGCTCTTATACCTTGAATCTGTCGATGACAAATTATTTGCCTATTCCGGGGACAAGGTCCTGAAAATCGATGGTTCATTAAACTCATTTATGACAGATATGGACGATGGGAGTTTTTTCAGATGCAGCAAGTCGATGGTTCTGAATGTCAACAGAGTTACGGCGCTAAAGAGTCTGTCCTCAAATCGCATCGATGCAACTATGGAGGGCGGTGAGCACATTATTATTTCAAGGCGTTATGCATCGGATTTCAGAAGACTATTGAAGGGAGAACGGTAGTATGAAGGACGAAAAAAAAATCACCCTCTGGGAACTGTATCTTACAAAGGAAATCGGAATAGAGTTCAAGGCCTGCCTGTATTTTTTTGCGATTCTCTTTTACTATTGCTGCTACAGGATGCTGAACGGCATCTTTGATGCAAGTATTCTGCATATGACCGTGCTCATCTTTACCTGCTACATCATAGGTTACATTCAGGTGTACGTGCTCTGGAACTTCGATGAGGCCGATAGTATGGGGGTAAAAAAAGTGGCCGGAATGATCATATGTACGGCGCTCTACTCAGTGGTTTCCTGGTTTGGAAACTGGTTTGACAGGAACATCATTGTCACCTTAATCTTTGCGGCATACATCCTTTTCACTTACTTCTGTGTCTTCCTGATCTACAGATCAAAGCGCCGGATTGATGATAAAAAGCTCAACGAAGATCTTAAATTATTCCAGACCAGACATAAAAAAAGTGAATGATAGCGGCGAAATTGTGCACCTTACGGGAACAGATATTGTTCCCGTTTTTTATTTCTGATATTTGTTAATTATAGAGAGGAAAAACAGTAAAAAAGGAAGGGGTGCGTTATGAGTAAGAAAGTAATAGAGATAAATAATCTTACAAAGAGCTACGGAAAAAGCAGGGGCGTTATAGATGTTTCACTCAGCGTGGAAGAAGGGGATATTTTCGGGTTCATCGGACCAAACGGAGCGGGGAAATCCACCACGATACGTTCCATGCTCGGGTTTCTTAAATTTCAGTCCGGAAGCATAAATATACTTGGAATGGACAGCGTCCGTGATCATGAAAAGATCCTCCGGGAAGTAGGTTACATGCCATCTGAAGCATGGTTCTACGATTCAATGAGGGTGTCCGATGTTATAAAATATGCCGCTGATGTTAGAGGCGGTGATTACTCGGAAGAAGCAGGAAAAATCTGCGAGAGATTAAAGCTCGATACAACAAAGAGAATTAAACAGCTTTCACTTGGAAATCGGAAAAAGGTCAGCATCACCTGTGCCATGCAGCATAAGCCCAAGCTCTTCGTATTCGATGAGCCAACGAGCGGACTTGACCCTCTTATCCAGAAGCATTTTTTCTCACTTATAAATGAGTACGTTGATAAGGGAGCCACCTGTCTTCTTTCCACCCATGTGCTGTCAGAGGTAGATAAGTACTGCAGGCATGCAGCAATAATGCGGGAGGGGAGACTAACCATGCTTGAGTCGCCGCATATTGATGATGAGACATTTTTGAGTTTTTACGAGGACGAGGAGGAAGAATCATGAGAACGGTTTTAAAAAGAGAATTGATTCAGAATTTTAAGAATCTGCTTATATGGAGCCTTTCGGTTGGAATACTCGGGCTTTTCTGCATACTGCTTTACGATTCAATGCAGGGAGATATGAAGGAAATGGCTGATGCCTTTTCCAACATGGGGGCATTTTCGGACGCCTTTGGAATGAGTACCTTAAGTATTGCAACCCTGAAGGGATATTTTTCAACAGAGATCGGTGCGGTTCACGGACTTGGAAGCGGAATGTTTGCAGCGATTACAGCAATAAGCATCATATCAAAGGAAGAGGATGGACATAGCGGCGAGTTCCTGTTTTCACTTCCTCTTTCAAGGTCAAGGATAATAGCTGCGAAGGGGCTTTGCGTTGCCATTATGATCATTATTTTCACAGCTGTATGCACCGGTTTTTATGTCATTGGTTTTAATATACTCGGCGAGGAGATGCCTATGGACCAGTTCTTTACCTTTATGGGGACGCAGCTTCTCATGAATGCTGAGATTGCGGGAATCTGCTTTGGATTATCATCACTTGCAGGGAAGAATAGGATAGGCCTTGGGCTTGGAATCGCGCTTCTTTGCTACAGCTATGATGTGATGGGAAGAGTTGTGCCGGATCTTAAGGATTACCTCTTTGTGGGACCGTATTCTTATTGTAATGCCGCAGAGATTTTTACTGAGACGGAAACGCCGGCTAAGGCGCTGGTAACTGCTGCTGTAGTTCTTGTACTTTGTGTGGTATTTGCTTTTTGGAATTATAACAGAAGAGACCTTGCAAGCTGATCTGAAAGGATTGTGTTATAAAATAGTTTTCTTTAATCCTTTAATGTGTTAAAATGATAAAGCGTTTTATCATTATGAAAAAAGGAAAAGGGGATTGGAAAATGACACTCTCACAAATTGGAATTATCATTTCGATTCTGGTCTATCTGTCCGGAATGCTGCTCGTAGGTTTTGTAAGTTCAAAGGATACCAATGACGTCAAGGATTTTTATCTTGGCGGAAGAAAGCTCGGACCCTTCGTAACAGCTATGAGTGCTGAGGCATCTGACATGAGTTCTTACCTGCTCATGGGTGTTCCCGGAGTTGCATATTTCTCAGGTATCGCTGATGCCGGATGGACAGCGTTCGGTCTTATTGTAGGTACTTATCTCAACTGGCTTCTTACAGCAAAGAGACTAAGAAATTACACAGAGGCGCTGGATGCGATCACGATTCCGGATTATTTTAAGAAGCGTTACAAGGATGACAGTAATGTAATCCTGTGTATCGGAGCCGCTTTTATTCTGATCTTCTTTGTACCATATACCGCTTCCGGCTTTTCAGCCTGCGGCAAACTGTTTTCATCACTTTTTGGTGTAAACTATCAGCTGGCAATGATCGTTGCAGCTGTTATCATCGTCGGATATACGACAACCGGTGGTTTCCTGGCTGCATCCAAGACTGACTTTATCCAGTCAATCGTAATGACGGCTGCGCTGGTTTTCGTAGTTGGATACGGAGTTGTGGCAGCGGGCGGAATGTCAGCTGTTGCATCCAATCTTGAGAATATGAAGGGCTTCCTTGATGTAAATGCCACTTATAATAATGCGACGGGTTCAGCCGATTCTTACGGTGTTTTCAGTAAGATTACAACCTTCTGTTGGGGACTCGGATACTTCGGAATGCCGCATATCCTTCTCAGATTCATGGCAGTCCGTAAATCCTCGGAGCTTAAGCTCTCAAGAAGAATTGCATCCGTATGGGTTGTATTTTCACTCGGTATTGCAGTAGTTCTTGGTATTGTAGGTCGTGCAATGACTCAGTCAGGAGTTCTGGAATCTCTTATTGAGGATCCTACAAGTGCTTCCAAGGCAGAGACACTTATAGTTGTACTTGCCAATCAGATTAGTGAGCATAACTTCGTATTTGCTCTTATCGCAGGTATGATAATTGCAGGTATTCTTGCTTCAACAATGTCCACCGCAGACTCACAGCTTATCGCTGCTTCATCCGCAGTGTCCGAGAATATCGTTCAGGAGACTCTCGGAATAAGCCTTTCAGAGACAACTGCAATGCTGACTGCAAGAGCTACACTTATCGCTGTTGCTGTTTTCGGTGTTATAATCGCTTGGAATCCCAACAGCTCTGTATTCGGAATCGTATCCTTTGCATGGGCCGGATTTGGTGCTGTATTCGGACCTGCAATGATCATGTCACTCTACTGGAAGCGTTCTAACAAGTATGGAACAATTGCAGGCATGGTAGCCGGCGGTGCAATGGTATTTATCTGGAAATATCTTGTAAGACCAATCGGAGGTGTATGGAATCTCTACGAGCTTGCACCCGCATTTTTAGTTGCTATCATTGCAATCGTTGTTGTAAGTCTTCTTACAACAGAGCCTGATAAGGATATGATAAATCAGTTTGAGCATGTATCTAAGATGTCATAAATATACGAGTATGTTTTGACTTGATTTATCAATAAATGTAAAATTTGAGTAGCTGTGATAAATGGCTACTCATTTTTACTTAATTGACATATTTTTGATGTAAGAAATTAATGAGGTAAAAATCATGGGAATAAGAATAATAACTGATTCAGCCAGCGACATTTCACAGGAAACCGCAAAAGAGTGGGGAATAACAGTCATTCCTCTCAAGGTCAGATTCGGCGAGGAGGAATTCCTTGACGGCGTCACCATGCCCTACAATAAGTTTTATGAGAGACTTGTTGAATCGGATGAACTTCCTAAGACCAGTCAGATCCCGCCTTTTGAGTATGGTGAGGAATTCAGGAAGGCAGTGGAAGAGGGCGATAATGTTATCTGTTTTACTCTTTCGCATGCTGTATCAGGCTGTTATCAGAGTGCATGTATAGCTGCCGATGAATTTGAAGGCAAGGTACATGTTGTTGATACTATGCAGTTTTGCATATCACAATATATAATTGTTGAGCGCGCAGTCAGACTTCGCGATGCCGGAATGGGCTTTGAAGAACTGGTCAGCACCATCGAGGAAGAAAAAAAGAAGGCGAGAGTTATTTCTGTTTTCGATACTCTCGAGTACCTCAAGATGGGAGGACGTATATCCTCAGCTGCCGCTTTTGCAGGTGGAGTTCTTTCAATCAAGCCGGTTATCACCATTGATAACGGCGTGGTAAATGTTGTCGGTAAGGCAAGAGGCTCCAGAAACGGCAACAATCTTCTTATTCAGTATATCAATCAGCACGGCGGAATCGATTTTGACAAGCCGGTCTGTCTTGCATATACAGGGCTTTCTGATGCTCTTTTATTAAAATACAAAGAGGACAGTAAGCACATATATCAAGGGGATGTCGACGACATTCCGATCGCACACGTTGGTGCCACCATCGGAACCTATGCAGGTCCCGGCGCCATCGCCTGCGCATATTTTCATAAATGAATATGCCCCAAAATATAAGCCTTCCCCTTGGGGGGGAAGGTGGCGCGAAGCGCCGGATGAGGGGATAAATAGGAGAATCAATGAACTTAAAATCACTACCCATCGGTCAGTCGGCCGTCATAAAAACCGTAGGAGGAAGCGGTGCCCTTCGTCAGCACTTTCTGGACATGGGAATCATTCCCGGTGCTGAAGTCACCGTAATAAAATTCGCTCCCCTGGGGGATCCGATGGAGCTGCAGCTTCACGGATATGAGCTGACTCTCAGACTCTCGGAAGCAGAGAAAATCGAGATAGAGAAGATACCGGAGCGTACGAACAAGCACGACAGAATCACTAAAATCGAGAATTCGGAACATCCGGGTCTTGGTGAAGACGGAATATATCATACAGAGGGCGAGGGACATAAACTACCGGAAGGAACACTTTTGACCTTCGCACTTGTGGGGAATCAGAACTGTGGCAAGACCACACTTTTTAATCAGCTGACGGGTTCCAATCAGCATGTCGGTAATTTCCCCGGCGTCACCGTTGACCGAAAGGACGGCCCCATAAAGGAGCATCCAGATACACTTGTGACGGATCTTCCGGGAATATATTCGATGTCGCCTTACAGCAGTGAGGAGATAGTTTCCAGAAACTTCGTTTTACAGGAACATCCCAAGGCAATTATCAATATCGTCGATGCCATGAACATCGAGAGAAACCTGTATCTTACAATGCAGCTTCTCGAGATGGGAATCCCTATGGTTGTGGCACTTAACATGATGGATGAGGTTAAGGGCAACAACGGTTCCATCGACATCAACGGGATGGAGAAACTTCTGGGAGTGCCGGTGGTACCTATTTCCGCAGCCAAAAACGAAGGCGTTGACGAGCTTATACGACATGCTCTTCACATAGCAACTTATCAGGAAAAACCCGTTGAGCAGGACTTCTGCCAAAAGAGTGACCACGGCGGAGCAATTCACAGAGCGATCCACACCGTGCAAAGCATCATCGAGGACCACGCGGAGAGAGCCGGACTTCCCTTAAGATTTGCAACTACAAAGGCAATTGAGGGAGATATGCTTGTTTTCAAAAAGCTGGATCTTGATGAAAATGAGCTTGAGATGATAGAGCATACTATTGTTCAGATGGAGAAGGAAAGCGGCATGGACAGAAGCGCTGCTATTGCCGACATGCGCTACGATTTCATTGAGCGTGTCTGTGAACAGACGGTAGTTAAGCCGGGAGAGAGCAAGGAGCGTATCCGCTCGGAGAAAATCGATGCGATTCTCACCGGAAAATGGACTGCCATTCCCTGCTTTATCCTGATTATGGCACTGGTATTTTATCTTACGTTTATTGCGGTAGGACCTTTTTTACAGGATATCATTGCATCGGGAATAGATTTGCTGAAAGAACAGGTTGAAGCATTGATGCTGTCCACCGGAGTTAACGAGGTTATACAGGGGCTTGTGATCAACGGTATTTTTGAAGGTGTTGGAAGTGTACTTAGCTTTCTTCCGATAGTTGTCACTTTGTTCTTTTTCCTGTCCCTTATGGAGGACAGTGGTTACATAGCAAGAGTTGCATTCTTTATGGATAAAATTCTGAGAAGAATAGGTTTGTCCGGAAGAAGTATTGTACCGATGCTCATAGGCTTTGGCTGCACTGTTCCTGCGGTAATGTCGACCAGGACGCTTCCGTCAAGGCGAGACAGAAGGATGACGATTCTGCTTACGCCCTTTATGAGCTGTACAGCTAAGATGCCTATTTATGCCTTCTTTGTAAGCGCATTTTTTCCGAGACAGGGCGGCATCATAACTATCGGATTATATCTTCTTGGAATCCTTGTGGGAATTCTGATTGCGCTGATTTACAAGAATACTTTGTTTAAAGGCGAAGCGGTTCCGTTTGTTATGGAGCTTCCAAACTACAGAATGCCCGGTGTAAAGAGTGTGTTGCAGCTTTTATGGGAAAAAGCAAAAGACTTTTTGACAAGAGCATTTACCATAATTTTCCTTGCAACTATTGCAGTGTGGTTTTTACAGAGTTTTGACCTTCACTTTAATCTTGTGAGCGATTCCGGCGCGAGTATTCTGGCGACGGTAGCAGGGCTTCTTGCTCCGATATTTAAGCCTCTGGGACTTGGCGACTGGAGAGTTGTGACTTCTCTTATCACAGGCTTTATTGCTAAGGAGAGCGTGGTATCCACTATGGGAGTGCTCTTTGAAGGAGGCGTTGAAACCGCGCTTACAACTACCGCTGCAGCTACGCTTTTGGTGTTCTCTCTTCTCTATACACCCTGCGTTGCAGCCATCGCTTCAATTAAGCGTGAGCTCGGAGCAAAATATGCTTTGTGCGTTGTGCTATGGCAGTGCGCAGTGGCTTGGATTGTTGCAATGGTGGTGCGAGTAATTTGTATTGCAATTGGAGTATGATTTTTTCTAAAAATTCGGTTCTGAATCTGCACAGATATGTTATTATAATTTTAAGTACAGGCAAAGACGCTACAAAACAGGCGGACTTTGCCTGTTTTAGGATAGGAGGTTGTTATGGAAATTACTGAAAAACTTGATGAACTTTTGGAACTTGCTGCAAAAAACGAAGACCTGAAAAATAAGCTCCTTGCAACAAGAAATTCTGCAAACCCGCTTTCTGACTTCTGTTCTATTGCTTCGGAAAACGGTATTGCTCTTTCTGTCATGGACATCGTTAATCAGGGCGAGGAATTCTACGCCGAGATAAAGCGCAGTACAAACGGCGGCGGAGAGAACTCACCCGATCTTGATTTTCAGAATGATGAGTACTCTATCTTTATGATGAGACTTGAGAAGAGAGAAGGCTGAGAACGGCACTTTAAAAGTGCAACTCATGTAGCAAATATGGCAACTGACGTAAGGACCCGTTGAATTATCAGGACTTCCTTGGTATGTCGAATTATACTACTCAGGGGTGCATGATGCTGCAAGCGCGAGTGAAGCAGGGCTTAGTTGGTCGAATCTTGGCGGATCTGCAGGTAATAACGCCTATGGAGCCTATTATCCGGGCAATGGAAAAATAATGTAGGAAACACTCAGTATGTCGGTGGGCAGGCACAGACGAATATGCCTAAATACAGTATTAGAATATATATCAAATGATCTATAAAGTTTCTTTTTGAATCCATTTCATGGCTTTTGATATCGGATGGTAAAGAATAAGCATTATTGTGAAGTTACCCACGCAGTGCACGAAATCCCAGGGAATACCGGCTACCCACCAGGTAAAGGCAGATCTAAAGCCAGCAGACAAACCGCCTGTTGACAATCCGATAAAAAAATACGGGATGGAGCACAGAGCACCAAAACATAGTCCGAATATACCCGATATGATACCCCAGAGAAATGCGGAGGTATTTTTTCTGAAAATATGCGCTATGGCTACAAGAAGCGGCCAGGCGTAGAGATACATGATCCACCATAGATGGACTCCGTATAAGGAGCCTTCCAACAAAATAAAGACCGGAACTACAGCAACAATTTTCCATCCAAAGAAAAGCGTGAACATGATGAGCCAAAAACTCGTAAGTTCAATGTTTGGCATTCCGCTCAGGGCGAACTTGGAAACCTCTATTATGGCTACCATAATTCCTATCTGAGCTATATCTAAAATGGAAAAATGTTTTGTGTTTCCGGTCATTTTTGTGAGATCCTTAGTTAGTTTTTTATTTTATTACTGAGCCTTCTCATAAGCCCATGTATAGGTGTCGCCGCTTTCTACGGGTTGGGAATCAGCGCCATACTGTCCGTATTCTCCGTTTACATAAAGTGACCAATAAGCTGCATCTTCAGCATAGATTGCTTTTTCACCGTTGATATATTCAACCATTATGCCATATTCACTATCTGAGCCTGAATATGAAAAGCCTGAACCGTTTGAGGACAGTTCATCCATTGCCTGGATTAGATATTCTGCATCGGTTGAAAGCTTATAGTCAGTGGTTTTTCCGTCGCTTCCGGTTACTTCAACAACGATATCTTTAGAACCGGTATGTGTTGTCGGCTTGTTCAGAGTATAGACAACGCCGAATACAGCTATCAGCACTACCAGAATTATCGCTCCTATAATAAGTGGTTTCTTATTTGTTTTGTTCATAATAAATCCTCCCGAAAAATTATTTTTTGCATAGAACCTAGTATAAAGCTAATTCAAAATAATTGTAAAGATATCTGTCCGAAGGTAAGGTTGTATATTCACATTGACTTTGCCCTTGGGGCAGGCTTTATGATGTGATATGTTAAATGAAAAGACTCAGGGGGATTTGGAGGAGAATGATGTTACCGACAAGATCAGAAGCGGAAAGATTACTTAAGGAAGCGGAGAGTTGTAATCCCGGACCGTGGGGTGACCATAGCCGCGTGGCTGCTCACTGCGCAGAGAAAATTGCACAGGCGTGTGAAGGCATGGACCCGGAGAAAGCATATATATTGGGGCTTCTCCATGATATAGGAAGAAAGTTTGGAGTAAGGCATTTGGGGCATGTTTCGGATGGATATTCATATATGATGTCACTTGGATATGATGAGGTGGCCAGAGTCTGTCTTACGCACTCCTTCAATAATATGAGATTGGATGAGTATATTGGCAGAGTAGATACCTCGGATGAGGAGTATGAACTTGTTAAGACAGAGCTTGGAAAAATAGAAGCAGATGAATACGACAGGCTGATTCAGCTCTGTGATGCGCTTGCAGGGAGCGAGGGCGTGATGAACATCGAAGATCGCATGAATGATGTCAAACGCCGTTATGGAAGCTTTCCGCAGACAAAGTGGGATTCGAATATCAGGCTGAAAGCATATTTTGAAGAAAAAGCCGGTAAAGACATATATGATTTAGTTGGGGAAGACAGATTATGAAGGTACTGATAATAGGAGCCAGTGGCTTTCTTGGCGGGACGATTTATAATAAATTGAAAAAGAGCGGCGTAGATGTTCTTGGTACATACAGTAAACACAAAAAGCAGGACGAGCTTGTAAAGCTGGATGTTATGGATACTGAAAGTTTAACCCGGATTATGGAAGGCTATGCTCCTGATGTGATCATCTGGACAGTCATGAACCATAGCGCAGAGGAGGAAATTGCTGACAAGGTAATGCCGACTCTTTGTGATGTGGTAGGAGATGCAAGGCTCATCTTTGTTTCAACTTCAGTAGCCTATGAAAAAAATATGTCTGAGGATGTGACACCTTTCCTGCGGACAGAAGAGTCGTATAATTATCACTATTTTAACGGCAAGATAAAGTCCGAGAATATCATAAGGAAAATGGCAAATTATTGTATCGTACGCCCCGGCAGTATATATGGAATTAACCCGTATGGTGAGATGGACATAAGGAGCCTCAAATTAAAAGAGTACGTGGATTCGGGAAAGCAGTATGTCAGGGCTAATAACATAATATTCAGCATAGTGGAAGTGAATGAACTTGCTGAAGCAATAATTGAACTTGCGGGCAGTGATTATGTTGGAATCATGAATGTTTCCGAAGATGATCCGATTTCTCACTATGACTTTAATAAATCTTTGTGCAAACGTTATGGCTGGGATGACAGCTGCGTTGTAGCAAATGAAGAGACCGAGAATATATATTTTTTTGATAACAGCTTAAGGAAGCGCTTGCTTAAAACAAAAATCACAAGCTGTTTCGGGAGGTAGTACATGATCAATTATGTAGGTGACATTACAGCGCAAGAGTATATGGAACTACGCAGGAAAGTCGGATGGTGCGAATTTCCTTTGGAAGAAGCACAGGCCGGACTTGATAATGCATATATGATCAGATGTGTCAGGGATGGTGAAAAAGCAATCGGTGTCGTGCGGCTTTTGTGGGATGGTGGATATATAGCTTTTTTATCTGATGTTATCGTGGACCCGGAATATCAGGGGCAGGGTATCGGAAGAAAGCTTGTTGAGACCTGCATCGACAGAATCAAAGCAGATGCTAAGCCCGGCTATAAGGTAAAGATGTGTCTAATGGCAGCCAAGGGGAAAGAACCATTCTACAAGAAGTTTGGTTTTGATGAACGCCCCAATGAGAAGCTTGGAGCCGGAATGGATCAATGGCTCAACTTTGAAGAATAAGATGGTCTTTTTATGGATTGATGGAAAATGTTATACTAAACATGACATACAGATGGCATGTTTAGTATGATATGATGATAACGGAGTGAACGAAGATGAAGATAGACAGATTGATTGGAATACTTTCTGTATTGCTTCAGGAAGAGAAAACTACAGCACCTGAGCTGGCAGAGCGTTTTGAGGTGTCGAAAAGAACCATCAATAGGGATATTGATGTTCTGTGTAAAGCTGGGATCCCGATACAAACCACCCAGGGAATTGGCGGAGGAATCAGCATCATGGAAGGGTATCGGATGGACAGGACTCTTCTGACATCTAAGGATATGCAGATGATCCTTGCAGGGCTGAGGAGTCTTGATAGCGTGAGCGGCAGCAGGTATTACGGTCAGCTTATGGAGAAGATTCAGGCGGGATCCTCTGAGTTTGTAAGCGGCAGAGATTCTATTTTGATTGATCTCTCGTCCTGGTATCGTGAATCGCTGGCTCCGAAAATAGAAGTTATTCAGAACGCAATTGAAAGCAGGCATATCCTGAAGTTTACATACTACAATCAAAGTGGTGAGAGCACTCGGGAAGTTGAACCGTATTACATAGTTTTCAAATGGTCCAGTTGGTATGTATGGGCCTGGTGCAAGGAAAGAAAGGACTTCCGTCTGTTCAAGCTTAATCGCATGGATAAGGTTATGGTGTCGGATTCAAAGTTTGTCTGCAGAAATGCGCCTACACCGGACCTGTCCACGGAAAAAGTATTTCCGGGTGGAATAAAAGTAAAGGCTTTGTTTGAGGCAGATGTCAAATGGAGGCTGATCGAAGAATTTGGACCGGAGTGTTATACAGAGGTCGAAGATGGAAGATTGCTGTTTTCGGCGGACTATACGGACATGGATAATCTGGTCACCTGGATACTGACCTTTGGTGATAAGGCGGAGCTTCTTGAACCTAAGGAAGCGAGAGTGAGAATCGCAAATATAATCGAAGCTATGAGAAAAAACTACGGGAGGAGCTTATAAGATGAAGTACCCATTGTTAGAAGAAGTTCAAAATAGTCCCAAATAGCTGTTAAAAAGGCTACCAAATGTTTATAAATGTTCTCTCATTTACTAGTGGAGGTAAGAAGCATGGAATATATCAGAGTTACAAAGGATAATCTTGAAGAAGAGCACATCTGCTGTGCAATTTCCAATAACAAAGATGTTCAGGTCTCATCTAAGAAAGCATGGCTTGCTGAAAGATTTGATGAGGGGCTTGTTTTCTTAAAAAGTGCGGAGCGCGGCAAGTGCTTTATAGAGTATATTCCTGCTGAGAACGCGTGGGTTCCGATTGAGGCCGATGGGTATATGTACATAGATTGCCTGTGGGTATCGGGCTCCTTCAAAGGACATGGATATTCTAGTGAGCTTCTTGATGCATGTATTGAGGATAGTAAAGAAAAAGGCAGGAAAGGCCTTTGCATTTTGTCATCGGCAAAGAAAAAGCCCTTCCTTGCGGATCCCAAATTTCTTAAGTACAAAGGTTTTGAGGTATGTGATGAAGCGGATAATGGGATACAACTTATGTTTTTACCTTTTGACAAAAAGGCTGATGCGCCACGATTCAAGGAATGTGCCAAGCATCCGCATATAGTTGAAAAAGGATATGTTTTGTATTACACGAATCAGTGTCCTTTTAATGCAAAATACGTTCCAATCCTGGAAGAAACGGCAAAGAAAAATGACATCCCGTTCAAGGCCATTAAGATTCAGAGTAGAGATGAAGCCCGGAACGCCCCAACTCCGATTACGAATTATGCATTATTCCATGATGGTGAGTATATTACTAATGAGCAGATGAACGATAAGAAGTTCCTGAAGTTGATTGGAGAGTAAAGTGTAACAATAAAATGTCAGAAAAATAGCTGTTCGACAGTATTATTTACTGTAAAATAGCTATTTTTTCTGATATATTTGGAATATGTTGTATTTGGAGGATTTTTATAAAGATGTACTATAGATTGGCTACAATAGAGGATTTGACAGAAATATGCAATATGATTGAAGCGGCAAAGCAGCTTATGTCTGAGCAGGGAATAGAGCAGTGGGATGACGTCTATCCGGTCTACGAAGATTTTTTTGAAGATATAAAAAAGGAAACAATGTATGTGGTACTGAAAGATGGTCAGCTTGCTGCGATATATGTAATCAGCGAAGAATGTGATGGTGAGTATCTAAAATGCAAATGGGAAAATAAAAAGCCTTGTATCATTCACAGATTCTGCGTCTCGCCGTCCTTCCAGAATAACGGGATTGGAAAAGCAGTTCTAAATCATATCGAGGCGCAGCTTACCAAAGCCGGATACGATTCGGTAAGACTTGATGTGTTCACACAGAACCCGTATGCCCTGAGACTTTATGAGAAAAACGGATATGTTAAACGCGGCTTTGCTGATTGGCGTAAAGGAAGATTCCTTCTTATGGAAAAGAAGTTAGACGAAAGTGCGGATTCTATTTTCCTTACAGAGGCAAATGAGAATTACACAGACGAACTCCAAAAGTTCAAAGAGGAAGTGCTTCAGGCAGACAAGGACAGCGATGATCAGTTTGCAGGCTGCATGGGGCTTAGGGATTGTTCTACAGCTAAGGAATGGATTAATACGCTATAAACAAGGGACCCGGAGGAATGAAAGATGGAATTGAAACGACTATCTGAACATATATGGTACATGCCTTTCGAAACGGAGAGGGATCGTCCGAATCTTGGCTATGTGAAGGGAGACAATTGGAGTTTTGCGATTGACGCCGGTCACTCTGTGGCTCATACAAAAGAATTTTATGCACTTCTGAAAAAAGAGGACCTGCCACTGCCTTCTCTGACGGTTCTTACTCATTGGCACTGGGACCATGCTTTTGGAATGCATGCCGTGAATGGGCTTTGCCTGGCGAATGCAAAAACAAATGAGTACCTTTCGCAATGGAAAACAAAAATAGAAAAGAACGGACCAAGTGAATTCTTCGCCATGCATGAAAGCATTAGAAGAGAATATAGCGGTGGCTCCGAAGTAATTGTAGTAAAGGCGGACATGATCTTTTCCGGAGAGATTACGCTTGACCTTGGCGGCTGCATTGTCAAAGCTATTCAGACAGAGGCTCCGCACACGGATGATTCTACAGTTGTATATATAGAGAATGATAAGACATTATTCCTTGGGGATTCTACCTGCGACGATTTCGTTACAGGAGTAAAAAGGGCTGATCTTTGTGAGAAACTCTCGGATACTATCCGAAAAATCAATCCGGAAATATGCGTAGAGGGCCATTGGACGCCGGAGAATACGCAGGATACTTTAAAAGATATGTTGATATGAATATAAGACCATTTGAGATAGATACTGATTTTGACATAATAAAAGACTGGATTACCGATGAGAGGACGCACGCCATGTGGAGTGCAAACCGCATGGTATACCCTCTTGAAAGAGCAAATCTGCAGCAGGTTTTAGCTGAAATGCATGATAAATTTGGGGATAAATCTTTCGTGGCAGTTAAAGATGATGGCAGTGTGGCAGGCTTCTTTTGCTACTCACTTAATAACGACTCTAAGGAAGGGATGCTTAAGTTTATAGTTGTCGATCCGCAGTGCAGAGGAAAAGGCATAGCGGAGGAGATGATTAAACTTGCACTGGCAGATGCTTTTGATAATCCTGATACGGATGCAGTACAGCTCAATGTTTTTTCAGAGAATATCCGGGCAAAGAAGTTCTATGAAAAGATTGGATTTAGGGAGAGAAGAACGGCAGAAAATGCGTTTGCATATAAGGATGAATCCTGGGATAGATGCAATATGGTGATTTAGGGAGCCGGCACATGATTTTTTCAGGAGGGTGTAGGTGAAGGTTGTTCTTATTAGGCATGCGTACGCTTGTGGCTGAGTTTAAAAAAGCGCATTTTAGCATAGAGAATAATTCATTCACATATGCCAATGGACAATGTGTGATTGCAAACAGCAAAAAAGGAGAGACTATATATGAGCACTGAAGTAGAGAATATCAAGTTGCCGGAAAGGCTTGAAAGAAGAAAAATATATGAATGTGGATTAGTTACATTATATGCAGACAAAGTTAAGCTTCCCAGCGGTTATGTTATAGAAAAATATCATCAGCTTCATCATCATCATGAAGGTGTTTCGGTAGTGGTTTTTAATGAGAAGGACGAGATCCTTATGATCAAAGAAATGAGATACACCGTAGGACATCTTGAATGGGAAATCCCTGCCGGAGGAGTAGAAGATGGCGAACCAATAGAAGAGGCAGCCAGAAGAGAAGTTATGGAAGAGACAGGCTGCACGGTGAAGGATTTGAAATATTTGTGCTCACACAATCCTTCAAACGGAATGTCAGACCAGGTGATGCATGTATTTGGTGCAAAAGTGGATTCTGAAGGCAGTATCCAGGACGTGGATGAAGTTGCAGAAAAAGTATGGATGCCTATTGATGATGTAAAAGAGTTACTTAGAGAAAACAAGACAAGGGATGGTATTGCCATTTTAGCAATCCTTTTTGCAATTGAGTTTTACCACTAAGGAGTGCGGTAATGAAAAATAAATATCAGTATATTCTATTTGATTTGGACGGCACATTAACAGATTCAGGCCCCGGTATTATGAATGGATTTGTTTATGCAATACAGCAAATGGGAGGGCAGGTAGTTGACAGGAGCCAACTACGAAAATTTGTTGGACCTCCACTGAAAGTTTCCTTTGGTGATATTTTGGGATATTCCGAGGAGGACACAGATAGAGCCATTGCCTTGTATAGAGATTATTACAACAATATGGGCGGCGTCCTGGAAAACAGTGTTTATCCGGGGATTGTGGAACTACTGTCGGACTTAAAAAGTGAAGGCAAGAAGCTGATTGTAGCAACTTCTAAGAGTGCAATTGGAACCGACACGGTGCTTAAGCACTTTGATTTGAAGAAATTCTTTGACTTTGTAGCTACTGCTGATGATAAGGAACGCCCACACAAATCTGATGTAATCAGGTATGCGTTGGAACAATGTGAAATAACTGATAGCACACACGTGGTTATGGTGGGTGACAGGGAGAATGATATTTTAGCTGCAAATGAGGTAGGCATTGATTCTATTGGTGTCCTGTATGGATATGGTGACCGTGAAGAATTGACATCAGCCGGAGCAACTTATCTGGCAGAACATCCATCTGATGTGAAGAAATTGGTTAATAAGATTGAGCTTATAGATAATATACTGACTCCCGAGGATTTTGTAAGGCTTAGAGTTGCTGCGGGTTTTGCAGAAATTCCTGTCCCACATGCCGGTAAGGCTCTGCAGAACGGTATTATAAATGTCTCTGCTTTGAAAGATGGTGAACTCATAGGAATGGGCAGACTGGTTGGTGATGGCGCAATGTATTGGTACCTGCAGGAAATAGTTGTTCTGCCGGAATATCAAGGCATGGGCATAGGAACTATGATTGTTAACCATCTTGTAGATTATGCTGTGAAGAATTCGTCTACAGGGAAATTTACAACAATCGGAGGGGTATCTGCTAAGGGTAAAGAAGGTTTTTATAAGAATTTGGGATTTGATGTAATACCAAATGGCATTCAGAAAATGATTGAAATATAGCGAAGGACAGAATATATGAAGCTGGATATTATCGGATCAGTTGCCAGTGGAAAGACCACACTTGCAAAGAATTTATCAGAGACATATCATGTCCCTTTTTATCAGAAAGATAATATTGTTTGGGAGAGGACTCCAAATGGTGATAGAAAGCGTGATGATAAGGAGCGTGACCAGTTATTTCAGAAAATCATAAACAGTGAAGACTGGATTGTTGAAGGATCTCCAAGAAAACTGTTACGTGAGAGTTTTGAAAAGTGTGATTACATCATTCTGCTTGATATACCACTCTATAAAAGATTGGTAAGAACATTACGGCGCTGGATTAGGCAGAGAGCAGGAAAAGAAAAATATAATTCAAAACCTACGATAAAGTTTCTTTACTACAACATAAAGTGGGTATTTGAATATGAAAAAGATAGAAAAGAGATTATTGGATACCTTTTTGCATATGGCTCAAAGTACAAAAGATTTACGACATCTGAAAGTGCAAAATTGTTTATAAACAAGGTATATAGTATTTGAGGATACAACATGATGATTACAATCAAGGAATGGAACGCGTAAAGGATTTATGAATATGATAGAGATGAAGAAACTTGGCATGGAAAGCTATGATGCCATTTTAGAGTTTGATAAGCTTTGCTTCCCAACAGATTGTTGGAAGGAAGAAGATTGGAAAGATCTGTTAGAAGATGACAGGGCTACTTACTATGCTTTAGTTGAAGGAGACAAAATAGTAGGGGACCTTTTTACGTATAACTGGAGCGGAGAGAATGATTATCTTAAGATCATGAATATTGCAGTGCACCCTGATTACAGGAAGAAGGGACTTGCAATGAAACTTATGGAGTATGCTAAGGAAGAATGCAAAAAATCAGACCTGATGAAAATATGCGCTGAGACAAGAGCAAGCAATGTAGCTATGCAGACTCTTTTTGAAAAATGCAGTTACAGGCTAAACAAGGTTGAAGAAGATGGTTATAACAATCCAACGGAAGCTGAATTTAAATATGTTTATATATCAAAAATGGATAAGCAGATAACTGATTTTTTAATTAAGGCTAAACAGGCAACATATGCAGGCAAAGGAGCTGAGACGGTACCTTCAAGAGAAAAATCGCATGACCTTATATATGAAGATGGCGATTATATGTATTACGACACCTATCTTGGAGGTAATAAATTTGCTGGAGAAGAGGCGCTTTGGATAAAGAAAAATCCATACTGGAGCATGAATTATGTGGGCAGGGTAATCGGAGAAAACTTCAGCGGAGATTTTTTGAAGGAAGCATTGCTTTTAGTTCCGGAGGAAAAGCCATTTAGAGGACCCGCTGAGCATACTAACGGTGATTATAAATATGAATGCTGCATTGATGGTGATTTTGAATGGTTCCATGGTAAGGAAACAATTAGCTATAAAGGGAATGTCATTTACGAATGCTATTTCCATGGAGGACTCATTGAGGGGTAGGGGTTCAGAACGCTGCAGAAATAATTCCATATGGCGCTGGGATTTGAGGAAGCAAATCGGATAATATGCTTTAGGAAGGATATATAGAAAATGATACGGGAAGTTAAACGGAAAGATATCGGAGACTGAAGTTAATTCTTATGTTGGCTTTTGTAAGGAGGAAAGGAAAAAGATGAAATACCAATACAAAGAAATGCCTGAATCTATGAGTGGGACATACGGAGAATTTGCAAAAAACTTCGGATTTGATTGGAAAGAATTTATAATGGGAATACCGACACCGATGTTTCTTGTCACAACCTATAAATCTAATGGACAGCCAAATGCTACGATGCAGTCATGGGCAGGGTTTACGAGTGCGAATCATGGAGGCGGGTATTACGTGATTCTATGCAGCGTGAATAAGAGAGGACATCTTTACCAAAGCTTAAATGAAAAGAAGGTAGCAGTGCTAAATTTCATGTCATCTGATTTATACGAAGCCTGCATGAAGACAATACAGAACAATCAGTTCGAGGCGGATGAGATAACTTCGTCAGGGCTTACTGCGGAGAAAGCTTCATGGGTAGAAGCGCCGATGGTCGCTGAATGTTTCATGAACCTTGAGTGTAGGTATTTGTGGGAGAAAGAAATTGTACCGGGTGATGATCATGTTATGATCTGCCTTGAAGTCGTAGGCGGGCATATAGAGAAGGATTATATGGAGGATATGTTTGGAGATAAAGGGGTTCTTTACAATGTCCATTATCCGATAAATCCGGAAGACGTGAAAGAAAAAGGTTGCGATTATGTGGCTGCACTTAGGAAAGTAAATCAATCCTACGAATATTGATGAGATATGAAATATATGCGCAAAACTACGATTGAAAAAAATTCTGAAGTGTAAAGGATACGAAAAATGATAAAGGTACTTTTCGTCTGCCACGGCAACGTACCGACTTGAGCACTAAAACCCCATATTTAAAGCATTTCTTAAACTCTTTATCATCTGATTTGCACCTCATTTGCACCTTTATAGTAACAGTTAAAATCGGCTCCGATATGGCTAAAAAATGGAAAAACTTATTTGCAGAGCTATTTTCTAACTTTGTATTTTAAAGCTATTTTCTTATCTGAGATCAAATAAAAAATAACAGTGGCACTGTCATCCGTAATCGGAATGAGCACTCTGCCTGGAATGGATCTGCCAGGGAGATTCATGCTTTCATAGGTGCGAATTGTTATATCGGTGGCAAAATTAGGCAGAATTGAGGATTCTATAAGTTGTACAAGAGCGTCATAGTCGTTTTGTATAATGAACTTAGAATCAGGCATTTCTTCTCGTACAAGCTTATCCCATATTCCAACTTCAGACAGCATTAAAAAGCTTTCGCCGTTTAGTTCACGGAAAGAAAGCTTTTTCTTTTTTGCAAACCGATGGCTCTTTGGCAGTGAAACGTAAAGCTGTTCAGAATCATATTTTTCGCAAATGAATTCATCATCCTCTAATGGACGGGAAAGGATAATGAATTGATATTGGTTGTTCCTTAGACCGGATATCAGTTCATCTTCTGATTTGTTTTCTGAGATTATTGACATGTCAGGAAACAGTGCTGAAAGAGACGGGATAAATTCCATAAGAGGTCCCGGACCCACAGAACCGACTGCGATAGTTCTTTTACTCCTCTCAAGGGCACGAAGGTGATCTATCATGTGCTGTTCTTCATTTAGTATGCGTCTCGCGTAATCTGCAGCCAGTAATCCATTCTCGTTTAATGATAACTTGTTCTTGGAGCGCTCAAATATCGGAACCCCAAGAAGTTCCTCTAATTTTTGCATGGATCTTGTCAGTGATGGCTGAGTCAGGTGAAGTTCTGCTGAAGCCTTTGACAAGGTACCATATCTTGCGAAAGCATCTAATTGTTCAAGTAAATATATCTCTATCATACGAAAACTCCTTGAAAGATCATTACTATACGCTTTAAGTATAGCACAATACGCAATTGGCATTGTACATATAAAAAAGCTGCTGATAATATGAGGTTGTAGAAAAAAATATTTGACTCATAGGTTTTTATATTAACAGGAGGTATACAAAATGGAATACGTGACACTTAACACAGGAGCGAGAATGCCACTTGAGGGATTTGGAGTTTTTCAGATTGCTGATGCAGCAGAATGTGAGAGAGTAGTTTACGATGCTATAAAGACAGGCTACAGACTTCTTGATACAGCAGCATCATATATGAACGAAGAGGCTGTCGGACGAGGAGTTAAAAAAGCTATTGAAGATGGCCTTGTAACAAGAGAGCAGCTGTTTATTACAACCAAAGTATGGGTCAGCGATATGAAGACTGAAGAGACTGCATATGAAGCAGTAAAGACTTCCCTTAAGAAGCTTGATATGGGTTATGCAGACCTTATTCTTCTTCACCAGCCTATGGGAGATTACTTTGCAGCATACAGAGGAATCACAAGAGCATATAAAGAAGGCCTTACAAAGGCTATCGGTGTTGCCAACTTCTACCCTGCTATTCTGGCTAACTTCTGTGAAACCGTGGAAGTAATCCCTGCAGTCAATCAGGTGGAGCTTCATCCTTTCTTTGCACAGGAGGGCGCCCTTGAGAACATGAAAGCCTATGGAGTAGTACCTCAGGCATGGGGACCTCTTGCGGAGGGAAAACATGGTATTTTCACAGATCCTGAACTTACAGCAATTGGAAATAAGTACGGAAAGAGTGCTGCACAGGTAGTCCTTAAGTGGAATGCTCAGAGAGGCGTATCTATTATTCCAAAGTCCACACATGTAGAGCGTATGGAACAAAATATTGATATATGGGATTTTGATCTTACAGATGAAGAGATGAAAACAGTAGCTTCCAAAGACCTTGGACACAGCGAGATTGTAAATCATGATGATCCTGGTTTTGTAAAGTTTGTACTCAACCTGCACTAAGAGTATTCCATTGGCAAATTTGTGATTAAAGACAGGAGAAAGAGTAAATGAAAAATACAGTACTTGAATTATCGAAAAAATTTTGGGATGGAATGCTTCATTCAGACGAAGAGGCTATGAGAGCAGTTGCTGATAAGGATTGCTATTTTGTTCATATCGGAGGAAACGCTGACCTGGAAAAAGAAATTGGAGCTTTTACACAAAATATTTTTCAACCAACGGATATCACTATTCATCCTTCGTATCTAGAAACGGTAAAATAACACAAAAAGATATTCGTAAAGAAAATGGTTTACCTTCTATTAATTGCATATTGAATTATTATCCGGAGTACAAGAACTTTTCAGATATTAAGAGACATCTTTGTGATCTTGATGTTCCTGAAAAATGGACAAAAGAAAGCGTTCTTGAAGCTGGCAAGAAATTCGCTGAAGAACATGACGGCAAGATTACTCAAGAAGATTGCAAAGCTGAGAATGGTTTGCCGGCTACAAGTACAATTTATAGATTCTTTGGTGATTTAGTGACTTTTCAAAAAGAAATCGGAGCTCGTGTTTCAAGTAATGTTTTTGTCCCCAAAGACCTTCATGGATCAGAAAGAAAAACTTAATAGTAGTATAAGGACAACGGTGGCAGAGTTTAAGAACATAGTTCTTTCTGAAATAGTCAATAAGCTTGGTGCTATCGGTGAGATGCTTGATGATTCAGAAATGAAGGGAGACAGGCTTTATACGGTCAGCGAGAGTATCAGCACAATGACGGTCTCCATAGAGAAGATTAACAGCAAAATCGAAACTGATCTTAGATATATAAATAAGATTTTTAAAGAGGGAGAGTTGGTTCGAGAGGCAACTGTTGCATTTTTTGCAACAGTTCAAATCGAAGGTGGAAGAAAAGTTGAAAGAGATATAGAGTATTTTAATCTGGATTATATTACGCATTGATTTTATTGTTTATAAAAGGTATATTTTACTTAAGAAAGCGTGCTTTCTTAAGTGAGGCTAACACTATAATCTGAAACACTTGTCGATTGATGATGCAATCGATAGTTGGCAGGCAACACTAAAACCTGTACTTTGCTTTATAGCAGTTGGCAGACAACACTAAAATTAGCCATTAAAGAGAGCGAGTCACACAATGGTGTGACCACTCTCTTTTAAAATGTAAAGATTTTTTAGGGGCTTATATGAGCGGATATACCATAGATGAAGCTAGAAGAATTGCTATAAATTGCGCGTCAAGTTATAAATCATCTCTTGAGGATAAGCAGTTTATCATTATCTATAGAGACAAAGATACAAATATGATTAAGCACATAGAAGTTGTTTTTCTCGCAAGAAACTATCAGCATTTAACAGGTCTTAATATGATTGATGAGGCTGGCAAACTTCTTGATCATCATTCAGAATTCTTTTATAAAAAATGTGTTGAGAAAAAGCTTAGCTGTGATGAAATAGTAATGCGAATGGATGGAACCACTCAGCTTAAGCTTGAAGCTCTTCCAGCAATAACCAAATTTACATCTATAACCAAAATAGTTGCAATCCCAAATGATGCAACCAATGAATATCGCGCATTCAGAATACTTGAGCAGAATGGCTTTATCAAGCTTAAGGAAGGTGTTGAAGACTCGCTTAGCGCTTCTGTAGATGATATTGAAGAGTATGTAGTTCCGCTTGAAATAGTTGAGCTCGACTCGGCTCAGATCATACCGACAAAAGATGACTATGACTTTTTCATAACCAACACAAACAAGGCTCTTGAGGCAGGTATAGATTCAGCAAAGCTTTTCAGCGAAGGAGCAGACAGCCCTTACGCCAACATGATAGCAGTCAGATCGGAAGATGCGGATAACCCGGCTATCAAGGCACTTGTAGAAGCGCTTCTCGACGAAGATACACAGAAATTCATCGAAGAAAAATATGATGGAGCAGTAATTCCGGTTAAATAAATGATGTACAAAGGGACGGTTCATGTGACTTATTTGAACCGTCCCTTTTTGTACTAATGATCTTTATAGACGCTGGCCCTTTTATGTTTTTTATCCTCATATAGATTGGCATCGGCTTTATCAAGCATGTCGCTAAGAATTACATTACAGCCGCACTCAAACATGCAGAAGCCCATACTGATTGAAACATAATACTCTTTGTCTGTGAGCTGATTTTGCTTTTCTGTTTCGTCCGCAATCAGTTTTCTGATTTTCTCCTCGGTGTCCTCAGCTTCATCTGAAATATAGAAGGCGCAGAATTCATCGCCGCCATATCTTGCTACGATAGAAGCATTCTCGCTTATGCTGTTTTTCAAAATGCTGCCTGCCAGACGCAGAGCAAAATCCCCATCCTCATGGCCAAATCTGTCATTGATGATCTTGAGATTATTTAAATCCGCAAATATTACAACTCCGCATCTGCCACTATTCTCAGGTTTCTCGACAGAGCGATTAACTGCTTCAAGAAAGCCTCTTCTGTTCAAAAGCTGTGTCAGAGGATCTGATTTGGATATCTCATCCAGTATAGAATTGGCCTTTGCAAGCTGTTTTAAGCTGCTTTTTAGCTTGCTTGCGTTTTCTTCTTTGTTTTTTAGCAGCTCGATGGTCTTAATAGCCGCACTTGTCTGATAGATGCCCGTTGTAATATAAGGAATGTTATCAGCATTCATCTCGAATATCATGACACCATACTGCTCCGGTCCTGAAAAAAGCATTGCTGCGACGGCATTGATTTGCCTGTCTCGATCTGCAAAAAGATCTGTAAAAAGATCCTTAACAGACCTTGGCTGAATATCACTTGCCGGGACATAGGTCTTATATCCAATCTGATAGGCCTTTAGCAACATAGTCTCTGCCACACCCGGATGCTGATTTTTTCGTACAATCTGATTATGGGGCAGTCGTAAAAGATAGGTACTTTCAAAGCCGTATTTCGATAGTGTATCAATCATTTGAGAGAACAGAATATCATCAGCCACCGCATAATTGAGCACATCTCTTAGGAAGGTAGTCGTTACGAAATTAAGTAGTTCTGCCTTCTCAATCATCTTGTCCGCATTTACCTGCGAATGGCTTGCTGCTTCGTGATAAATATGCTGAAAGGCCTCTGACAGGGTTCGCTGCCAGTGCTCCCCGTTATCCTTCATTTTCATTTGCCTGTAAAGACATTCAAACAGGAAGGTAATCTTCTCAGGCCTTGTAAAAGGCGCCAGCTTCATCTTGTTAAGTCTGCACCCGACCTTTGAAAGTTTCTGAAGCGTTTCATCGCACCGACAGGTATCATCTTGCATGCTCTCAAAGACGCACTTTATTGTTTGTTCAAGAAGCTCGATAATTCGGGCAGCACCTTTTTCATAATCATTGCCTGCGAAGATATACTTATTAACCATTCCCATAACATGGTCAAAATGCGAAGAATCTTTAAAGTCTTCTACTGTAAACGGGATAGTGGAGTAGTCCTTTGTCGTACAACCGCAGGATTGTCTTTTAATAAGCTGCGATTGTATCTTAATATTGTCTATGCTGCCTGCAAGAAAATCCTCTACAGACTTAACTGCCAAATATCCAAGCCCTGCAGCATCAGCACTAACTGTAGTAAGCTGGGGATCACTTGCGACAGCGCTGGGAGCATCATCGAAGCCCATCACATGGATATCCTTGCAAATCTCAAGTCCGCGCTTTTTGAATACTCTGTATCCGCCTATGGCCATGCCGTCATTAGCAAAGATCATGGCATCCATGTCCGGATGAGCATCCAGTAATCTCTCTACCTCTTCATCGCAAAATTCTGAAAAATTACCATGTCCAACCATGGTCGGATCAACTTCCATTCCAAATTCAGTAAGGACTGATTTATATACTTCATAACGCTCAATGGAATCAGCATTTTCCAGAGTCCCTGCCATGAATCCAAGCTTTTTGCAATGATGATCTCTGATAAGGTGCCGGATTCCGGCTGACAGTCCCGCTTTGTTGTCAAAGCATATATTGGCATAGCCATCGATAGAGCATGTAAGTAACACAATTTTGGCATCGCCGAAAGATTGCAGGAATTCCAATTTCTGTTCAAAAGTGGAGAAAAGACCGATTGTGTTAATATCAATCAGAAATATGTCAAAGTTTGTCTTTTGAGCATAGTCAAAGATAGTATCACTCTGATACTCATATTGAGTAATATTTTTATCATTAGGTAATTGCGAAACTCAGTAAAAGTATATGCGCAACTTTAACATAAGCATTACGGAATGTATTTTTTGAAAGCCATGCAATTTAACTTAGAAAAAATCTGGTTTTAGGCGCACTTGAATAAAGCTAAAACATTATTAAGTTGGTAAGTCCTATGCTATAAGAGGCTTAAGGCTTCTGATGTATTCATGATGATGAATCTTGTCGGCAAGCACAACGGAGATAAGCTGTGTGATACCAGCAAGTATCAAGTCAGCATGCAGAGTTTTCTCGTTTCGTGTACGACGATTTGCTAAGCAAAAGTTATCCTTCATGTGATTG
>NZ_AUJZ01000017.1:0-52468 GCF_000424485.1 Butyrivibrio sp. WCD2001
TTAAGTTGATTGAACCGCCGTGTACGGAACCGTATGCACGGTGGCGTGAGAGGTCGAAAATGTCTTTATAATGAGACATTTTCTCCTACTCGATTTTCAAGTACAAACTTCTTTCGCAAAAAGCCTTTGACTTTATTATGCGGAGAGCTTATCACTCTCATCGAATTTTTCTACCTTGGGTATGCTCCTGTAGATGACTACTGAAAGAACAGCGAAGGCTGCAAATAATACAAGAGCCAGGATTTGATTTAAATCCTCCTTTACAAGATTTGACAATATCATCGCAAAACTGTTGTTAACAATGTGTCCGATCATTGCAGGAACGATGGACTCGTACTTGTAAGCAGTGAATGCAAGCGCTGCGCCGATCGGAATAGCATATAAACTCTGAACGGGATTCATGTGCATCAGACCAAACATTACAGCTGAAAGCACTGTGCATCCTACGATACCGAAAGCCTTCTTTGATTTTTGAAGAATTACTCCTCTGAAGCACAGTTCTTCTGCGACAGGTCCCAGAAGCATAACTGTAAGCATGCCGATGGTCTTATTGCCATCAGTTATAGCGCCTATTAAACTGCTAAATAAATCTCCGCTGCCGGGAATCAGTACCGTTACGAGCCAGCCGATTACTGCAGCCAGAAAATAAGCGGCAAAGGTCAGCGAAAGAATAAAGCCGATATCCTTAAGGCTGGCAATCTTTTTGAAGCCGGACTCGTAGGTTCTAAGCTCTTTTGCTTTCTTGACATAACTTCTGTAATACCAGATTCCGAAAACAAGAATGCAGACAATTTCTGCGATGAACTGAACCACCGGCATAACGCTCATAACATAAGCTGTAATTGCTGCGGCATCTGTGGCAGCTTCCGGATTCATAATCGGTGCAATGATGGATGCAACCAATCCAACTACGGCCTGGATAGCCAGAAACAGTAACATTAATCCCAGTGCAACAAGCACTGCTTTTCCTTTGCTCCCCTTTGTATTCATAACATTTTCTCCTTTCATACAACACCCCTCATTTCTTTAGAATATACATATATAATACAGCCAAACTGCTCTCGTGAAAACCTTATAAAATAAGTCAGTGTAACTCCGTATCCGGATGCGGCTACGGTTACCTGTGTTGACGATGACGGCACCGTCCGCTTCACCCTCGAAGACGCCCTCACCGGCACCGGGGTGAATTTACAGAATGTCTCTGAGGTGGGAGTAGTTTTCTTGTTCGGGGATGCGGTGAACGGCCGTGTCGGCAAAGACGTTGGCGCGAAGGAGGTCCTGCTTGTCGGGGTGGCGCTGTCCTTCATCGAAGATGGCGATCATTCGGTCGGCGAATTCATCGCCCCGTTTTCCGCGGAGCTCTTCGTAGCGATCACGGATGAAGGCCGGCATGGAGCCCTGGCAAAAGAAGGAACCGAGATAGCGGTTGTCTGCGGGAAGCCAGACAGTAGCAATGGCCTCGACGGACTTGTAGTAGGCGGGATCATTTCCCATGCCACAGGTGCCGAAAAAGGCCACATTTTTTCCATGCAAAGAAGAAATAAGGTCTATGACTTCCAGTGAACAGGTACCGCGGTTAACCCAAAAACCAACGAAATAAGTCTCGGCATCATGCCTTCCGTTCCAGCTTCGTACATTGATCTCTTCTTTGGAGTCGGAAGGAAGCGCATAGAAAATTTCATCGGCTATTTTCTTGGTATTCCCTGTTTCACTTGCATAGATCACTAAATATTTCAGCATGTTTCCTTTATGGTTTTCTGAAAAACTTTATAATTCTGTCGGTAAATTTTACAAAAGCCTCATTTTCACGATAACGTCTCGGAATATTTTTTGAGAAAAGACGAAAGTAACTGTAAATGAGCAGAGCAATTGCTATGTAATATACAAACTCAAAAGGAGTAAGGTACGACAACACAAGGATAACAACCGAAGCAGCCAGACAGGTTTTTGTCAGTCTGTCAGTGCCATATGCACCGTACCGTCCCTGAAAAAAACGATAGAAAAAATCTTTCATATACTACACCTTCGAACAAGATCAATATGTGTTTAAGTTAACACCCCCTCAATCTTAAGGAAAGTATAGTGTTCATGCGGCGAAAATACAATTAATCGCCAATGAATTTCTCTTAAAAATCCATAAATGTATTATTACCTAAACCCAAACTTTATTAACACGAAATAAGCTTAATAGATCACTATTTCCTTGATTTCTAGTAAACGATGATAAATAGTGGTATTATATATGGGATTATTTATTGCATGGATTGTTTTGAATAAAATATTCCATGCAATAAAGATTTTTTGGAGGAAAGTATGCAGATAATTATAGTTGGCTGCGGTAACGTAGGCGCAGCTTTGACTGAACAGCTCAGTGGTGAGGGGCATGACGTTACTGTTATTGAGGAAAAACGTGACGTCATTCAGAGTGTTGTCAACAACTTTGATGTAATGGGCATCGTCGGTAACGGCGCAAGTTACCTTGTTATGAAGGATGCCGGAATAGAGTACGCGGATCTTATGATCGCGGTTACGGGTAATGACGAGCTTAACCTTCTGTGCTGTCTGATAGCGAGAAAGGCCGGTCATTGCAACACTATCGCCCGTGTTAAGAATCCTATTTATAAGAGAGAGATCAATTTCATCAAGGAAGAGCTCGGTCTCTCCCTGGTTGTTAACCCTGAGGAACTCTCTGCGGCTGAGGCAGCAAGACTTCTTAAATTCCCGGCTGCCACCAAGATCGAAACCTTCGCAAGAGGCCGTGCCGAGATAGTGCACATGACCGTTAGAGAAGATACCAGAATCTGCGATAAGTCCCTTAAGACAATACAGTCTGAGATTAAGAGTAAAGTGCTGATTGCGGTTGTATCCCGTGCGGACGAGGTTTTCATCCCGAACGGAGACTTTGTTCTAAGAGCAAACGACGAGCTTACAATCGTAGGTGCATCGAGAAGTATCGCCGAATTTTTCAGAAAGATAGGAATGCCCACCGCAAGAGTACATTCCTGCATGATCATCGGCGGAGGTGCAACATCATATTACCTCGCACAGCAGCTGATTTCATTCGGAATCGATGTAAAGATATTCGATAAGAGCCTTGAGAGATGTAAGAAGCTTTCCGATCTTGTTCCGCAGGCGCTCATAATAAATGCTGATGGAACCGACAAGGATGCGCTGATGGAAGAGGGCATCGTCGGAACGGAATCCTTCGTTGCCATGACCAATCTCGATGAAGAGAACATCATGCTTTCTATGTATGTAAAGAGCGTGAATCCCAAGGCTAAGCTTATTACCAAGGTTCACAGAGTTAATTACGGTGAGATTATCGGCTCACTTCAGATCGGAAGCGTTATCTATCCCAAGAACATCACTGCACAGAGAATTGTCCAGTATGTCCGCGGAATGAGTAATTCCATGGGTAGTAACAACATAGAGGCACTCTATAAGATGAACGACGGCAAGGTTGAGGCGCTGGAGTTCTTCGTAACGGAAGGGGCATCGGTTATCGGCAAGCCTCTTTCAGAGATGCATTTGAAAAAGGGTATCCTGGTGGCTCTTATTAACCGCAAAGGCGAGATCATCTCCCCTAAGGGTTCAAGCGTCATAGAGGCGGGAGATACGGTTGTTATCATAACCAGCCAGCTTGGACTTCAGGATATTTCGGACATTATATCCGACAAATAATTACAGAGGTGATTTTGTATGAACTATAAGATGATCCGTTTTCTGCTCTCAAGAGTTTTGCAGATAACCGGAATTCTCATGATGCTGCCGCTGATTGTGGCGATCATTTATAAAGAGTACGGCTGTGCCCGTATGTTCTTTTTACTTATTATGGCGTGCCTTGCAGTCGGATCCATCGGCGCACATTTCAAGCCGAAGAATGTTGCAATTTATGCCAGAGAGGGCTTTGTATCCACAGCCCTGACCTGGATTCTTATAAGTATGATCGGCGGGCTTCCCTTTGTCCTTTCGGGAGTAACCGACAGCTATGTGGATGCTGTATTTGAGACGATTTCAGGTTTTACAACGACCGGATCTACGATTCTCACAAGCGTTGAGATGTACTACAGCGTGCAGTTCTGGCGCACCTTCACCCATTGGGTAGGCGGTATGGGTGTGCTGGTATTCATCCTTGCTATCATGCCCATGGGAGGCGGCTATAGCATGCACCTTATGAGGGCGGAGAGCCCGGGCCCCTCTGTAGGAAAAATCGTACCGAGGGTGCGTGATACAGCCAAGATTCTTTACCTGATTTACATCGGTATTACGGTAACTCAGATTATCCTGCTTATGATCACGGGACTTAATCCGTATCAGGCTATGACAACAACCTTTGCTACGGTTGGTACCGGAGGTTTCGGCATTACAAACAGCGGCGCCAACGATTTTTCAACAGCATCACAGATAGTCATAACCATATTCATGATCATGTGTGGTATCAACTTCAACGTATACTACTATCTGATAACGCTGCGTCCGAAGGAAGCTATTAAAAGTGATGAGGTTAAGCTCTATCTGGCGCTGATGTTCGGATCCGCTTCACTTATCGCATTCATGATTTATAGAAACGGTGTGACTACAACTCCCTTTGAATCCTTCCATCACTCACTTTTTACTGTGGCATCAGTGATGACGACGACAGGTTTTGCAACTCTGGATTTCAATCAGTGGCCTCAGCTTTGTAAGACTCTTCTGGCGTGTCTGATGCTCCTTGGAGCCTGTGCGGGTTCAACGGGCGGTGGCTTCAAGCTCTCCAGATTCGTCATCCTGATAAGAGCACTGAAAAATGAGCTGATCTACATTGTTCATCCGAAGTCAGTCAAGAAGGTGTATATGGACGGACATCCGATAGATTCTACGGTTGTGAAGTCGGTATCTGCTTACCTTAGTATGTATGTGGTGATTTTCATTATTTCAATCCTTCTCATTTCCTTTGATGAGTTTGATTATGAAACGAATTTCACGGCGGTGGCTGCGACACTTAACAACATCGGTCCCGGCCTTGGAATGGTCGGTCCTACAGGAAACTTCAGCGCATATTCCGATCTGTCCAAGATTGTTCTTATGTTTGATATGCTGGCAGGAAGACTTGAGCTGTTGCCGATGCTGATTCTCTTATCACCCAGGACCTGGGCCAAGAGATAAATATAAAATAAAAATAAAATAGTGACGATTTAAAGATGTGAATATAAGTCCGGTAGTATAATTGAGATAACGAATTAACGTTATTGAGGGGGAAATTATGCTGCCGGAAAATTATATTAATCGAAAAGACATGCTTGCCTGTGTGCTGTGCAAAGATCCGCCGTGCACCAAGGCATGTAAGAAGATGGATCCGGGAAAAGCGCTTTTTGATATTTGGTTTGACAATGCAGATATCGCAGCACTAAACCTTCCGGAGAATAATGTTTGTGCAAAGTGTGATGCACACTGTGAAGATGCCTGTATCAGTTCCCGCAGGGTTCCGATACAGAGACTTATGTCGACTTTACATAAGGTGGTCGCACCTGAGGCGGAGATTGATGTGCCTGAGGATTACAAACGTCTTCAGTGTGACATCTGCGGAATCCCGATTGAGAATCCGTTCCTATTGTCGTCATCGGTGGTGGCATCGACCTATGATATGTGTGCAAGAGCCTTCGAAGCCGGTTGGGCAGGAGCCTGCTTTAAAACTATCTGCTCTTTTGATATTCATGAGGCTTCACCTAGATTCTCGGCGATTACAGGGGATAACGGAAGCATTGTGGGTTTCAAGAATATTGAGCAGTTATCGGACCACAGTGTTGCTGAAAACATGGAGATTTTCAGGAGGCTGAAAGAGAGGTATCCAAAGAAATTCATTCTGGCATCCATAATGGGACAGGATGAGGACGAGTGGGAATCACTGGCAAGGCTCTGTGAGGAGAACGGAGCGGATGCCATAGAGCTCAATTTTTCATGTCCCAATATGCAGGAGGACGGGCTTGGTTCGGATATCGGGCAGATTCCGGAACTGGTTGAGAAATACACCGCTGCGGCAAAGAGAGGCGCCAATATTCCTGTCCTTGCAAAGCTGACTCCCAATGTGGCAACCATGAGCCCCGCAGCAGAAGCGGCTTTTCGCGGCGGAGCGGATGGCATAGCAGCCATAAATACGATAAAGAGTATAATCGGGGTAAGTCCTTATACCTTTGTTTCAGCCCCGGCGGTCAAAGGAAAATCAGCTATCGGAGGGTACAGCGGCAATGCGGTTAAGCCCATTGCGCTCAGATTCATTTCGGAGATCGGTCAGAATCCCATGCTTAAGGGCATTCACATAAGCGGAATGGGAGGAATCGAGACCTGGAGAGATGCTCTTGAATTCATCCTGATGGGTGCAGGCTCAATACAGATAACCACAGCGGTTATGCAGTACGGCTATAGGATTATCGATGAGCTTAAGGACGGCCTTAATTATTATCTGAACCAGATGGGCATAAATTCCGTCAAGGATATAATCGGTGCAGGCCTTGACAGCGTCAGTGATACGACGGATGTACTTGAGAGGGATTCGGTTCTTTTCCCTAGATTCGAGTCCGAAAAGTGCATCGGCTGCGGAAGATGCGTGATTTCCTGTAACGACGGTGGTCATCAGGCAATCTCTTTTGAGAACAGAAAACCCAAGCTTGACGGAAGCAAGTGTGTGGGATGTCATCTCTGCCTGCTTGTTTGCCCGCAGAATGCAATTGTTCCTTCGAGGAAGAGAATAAATCGTGCGACATAAGATTATAATAAAAAACTTATCAAATAATAAAATGATATAATTAGCATTTTATAATAATTTTAGTGTTGAAAAACCGATGATGGATGTATAATAATGAAGTATAGAATAATGACTTATTCAAGAATTTCTTTTATGAAGGGAGAGTTTTGCTATGACAATAAATAAGGAAGCAAGCGGAAGCAATCTGGTTATTGCACTCGGAGGAAGACTTGATACCACTACTGCGCCGCAGCTTGATGATGAAGTTAAGAATCTTGATGGCGTCGAGAAACTTACTTTTGATTTCAAGGATCTTGAATATATTTCATCTGCCGGTTTAAGAGTTCTTCTGTCAGCTCAGAAGGTTATGAATAAGCAGGGCAGCATGGTTATTAAGAATGTAAGCGAAGAGATCAGCGAGATCTTTGAGGTAACAGGTTTTGTTGATATTCTTACAATAGAGTAAGGGAATCCTATAATTATTTGATTTATGAAGGCTGTTGTACTTTTTGAGTACACAGCCTTTTAATTTGAAAAATTATCCCCAAATTTTATTCCCACACGCCAAAGCTCTGGGCGCCAATAACAAGCTCATCTTCTAAGAAATCGGCCTTACCGATGCCATAGATGAGGTTGCTGCAGGAAATAGAGTCAAGATCGGAAACAGGAATCTTCGCAGCTTCCCCTGAAGGGTTAACTGCAATAAGAAGATTTCCGCGCTTATATACTAAAACTCTCTCGCCTTCTTTGGCATAGACTACTTCAAAAGGTGCGTCGGCCTGAAGGCCCTCGTATTCATGACGAAGAGCGATGATACTTCTTACTGTGTGAAGTATGGAGTCGGGATCACTTTCCGCTTCTGCAAGAGAAGGCGCATCTGCAGAAGAATCCTGCGGTATGTAGAGCATCTCGGAAGAAGCTTCTGAGAAGCCGAAGTTTTTAGCGGAAGCATCCCACTGCATGGGAGAACGGGAGCCAGTCCTATGAAAACCGCCTTCCTTTGTGCGAACATCAGCTAGATAACGCATACCTATTTCATCACCATAGTACAGGAAAGGCACACCGGGCATTGTGAAGAAAAATGCATAGGCAAGCTTTATTTCAGAAATATCAAGTGCCTTGGTGACACGGGGAGTGTCGTGGTTACAGGTGATAAAACTTATGTAGCCATAGTCTTTGGAACCCTCGTAGCGGGGAAGGTAGTCCGCAAGGAATCGCTGCGGTCCGTCGCCGCCATCCTTCTTAAAGTAGCTGTGGTCACCGCCTTCTGTCTCACAGTCGCGAACGAGAACATTGTAGCCATTTCCGTGATGATCAAGATAGAAATCTGCGTGAAAACCGTATTTCAAGGCACACTTGGGATTACACCACTCGGAAACAAGAGCTGCTTCAGGGTAATCCGCATCCAGCATCGCTCTGATATTTGTCCAGATAGCTCCGGTCGCACTTTTAACTTCATCATCCTCTTTTACAAGAGAGTCAGCCATATCCACGCGGAAACCGTCGCAGCCTTTATCCAGCCAGAAGCGCATTACATCCTTGATGGCTTCTCGTGTTGCGATACAGGAAGGATGATCTGTGGGAAGCTGCCATTTTTCGGTGATATTCAGCACTCCATAGTTGAGCGCAGGCTGACACTTGAAGAAGTTAAGCATATAGCAGCCGTCACGCTCAGCCTCACCGCCGATGTAGGGGTGACCGCCGATTCCGCAAAAAGCTCCGTCGGTCCAGATGTACCTGTCGGAGTATTCATTTCTGTCAGCCTCGCAGCTTTTCTTAAACCACTCGTGTTCCTCGGAGGTGTGTCCGGGAACCAGATCAAGAAGAATCTTTATGCCCTTCTTATGAGCTTCGTCAAAAAGTCTTACAAGGTCCTCATTTGTTCCATATCTCTCTGCGACCTTCTTATAGTCGCGCACGTCGTAGCCCGCATCCTTGAAGGGTGAATCGAAAAGTGGATTAAGCCATATCGCGTTACAGCCAAGCCCTTTCACATAATCAAGTTTTTCAATAATTCCTTCAATATCGCCTATTCCGTCAGCGTTTGTGTCGTTGAAGGATTGCGGATATATCTCATAAAATACTGCGTCTTTTAACCATGCCGGCATGATAGCCCTCCTCGTGTAGTTATTTTAATTTTTCCGAACACCAAAACCAATAGAAAAGTTTAGAAAAACGTTTTCCTAAACTTTTTTCATTATTACATATCTGTGAAGTAGATTTCAACATGCAAATAAGGAAACGTGGAATAATTTCTGAGGGAGGGCAGCAGTTCTGATATAATAGATGGATATAAAGGTTTTGCCCGGGGGAAATAATAATCAATGGATGAATTATATAACAGACTGGAGAAGCTTGCAGAAGCGCTTCCCAGGTTTGATGCGAGTACTCTGAAAATTGTAGCGGTTATCACAATGCTTATAGATCACATTGGAGCCGGAATTTTACTGTATCTTATTAAGGGTGGATTCTACCCTTTTGGCGGTGATTTTGATCATAATGCGGAGATATATTACTGGATAAGACATGTGGGAAGGCAGGCTTTTCCCATCTATTGTTTTATGCTCACGCAGGGACTTGCTCACACCAGGAGTGTGCCGAAATATCTGCGTAATCTTGCTATATTCGGAATCATTTCTGAGCCGTTTTTCGATTATGCAGTGAAGATAAAACAGGATGTTTTTTCACTTGATCTTGTAGCGGTTTTTAACGCAAACAGAGAGATAATTCTTACCAAGTGTAATGTGTTTTTTACACTTCTTGTCGGGCTGATTTCGATTTGGATGATGAAATACGTGGAAGATATGATTTTTGAAGAAGATCCGACTTCACCCTTTGGAGTTTCTGCGGCAAGTCCTTTTCATGTACTTCTGTACCTGGCGCCCTTGGCAGCAGGCTGCATTCTGACGCAGGTAATTCAGTCGGATTACAGGTGGTGGGGAGTTTGCCTCATCGGAATTTTCTATGTCTTTAGAAGGAGCAGGAAAATATCCTGTATCATCGGATATCTGTTTTTTATGAATATGGGAGGAGAGGCGTGGAGCCTTCCGGCTTTTCTTTTGATCATGCTATACAGCGGCCGTCCGGGCACAATAACAAGACGCTTCAAGTATGCTTTCTATGCATTCTATCCGCTTCATCTGTGCCTGATATATCTTGTCAGATGCTATATGGGAAAACTGATGCCTTGAGAATGTACTTCCAATCCTATTCAAACCTTGCCATCGTCAGGAAAAGGGCAACAAGAATAAGAAGCACCATGATAACGAAGATGATTTCGATTATCTTGGCGAAGATACTGAACTGCCTGAAATCTCCGCTGAAGAATAAAAATCTGACAAGCACAAGAAAGAAGAGCAGCTCGGCTATAACAATTATTGCGTCAAAAATGACGGACATGAGGGCTATTGAAGCCATAAACGGAACTGGGATCATCGGCAAATTCCTTCAAAAATTATTACCATAAAAATGTAAATATCAGAAACATTTTCTCAATTTCATTTTAACACCAAAACATAGTCAAATAGAATCCATAAATCCCTTTTTTAAGCCATTTTTTATACCTAGTTAATAGAATTGTCATTGTTATTGTGATACCATAAAATCGAATTATCATAAAACTATGATGTCGTAACTATGCGGGCAGAGGAGTGTCGATGAAACAAAAAAAGATTACCCTCACAATGCAACTTATACTAATAGTGGCAGCTATTTTACTCATTGGAGATGCTCTGATGGGTTATGTTATGATGAGGCAATCCCGGGAATCGATTAAGACGATCCTGAACGAGAGAATGCTGGACATCGCCAACAGTGCTGCGGCACTGCTCGACGGAGATATCATGGAATCGATTAGTCCGGCGGATACAGGAACTCCTGAATACAACAGCCAGATGGAAAGGCTGAGTGCCTTCAGAGACAGTATCGAGCTCAAATATATCTATTGCATCAATGACGATGGAAACGGTAAATTCACGTTTTCCATCGATCCCACAATTCTTGATCCTGCGCCTTTCGGAGCGGAGGTTGTATACACCGATGCTCTATACGAGGCGAGTCTTGGAACCCCTATGGTAGATGAACAACCATATACCGATGAATGGGGCACTTTTTACAGTGCTTACAGTCCGGTATTTAATTCGGAGGGAAAAGTTGCCTGTATAGTTGCTGTGGACTTTTCTGCAAAGTGGTATGATGACGAGCTTGCAAAATATGCAAGGGTCACCATGATAAATATTGTCTCATCATTGATTGTCGGTATTGTGCTTGTTGCCTTTGCCATGGGAAGAGTAAGGAAGCGCTTTGGAGAGCTAAGCGTTGAGATAAATGATCTTGCTTCCGATATTGATGACATTACTCGTGAGCTTCAGACTCAAACGGATAAGACAGTTTCGGAGCCTGTAGTGATAGAACCTGAAAAGAAAAAAGCAAGCACCGATGCCATCGATGATATCAAGGAAATCAGTGAAAAAATCCACGAGGTTCGCGGTCATATAAGTGAGTATATGGATCATGCACAGAGACGTGCAAACAGCATGATCACGGCTCTGGCTGCGGATTACAGAAGTGTCTATTATGTAAATCTGGACAAGGATGAAGGCGTCTGCTTCAGAGAGCATTCAAATATAAAAAATGGCCTTGGTGAAGGAGAGCACTTTATTTTCAGCGAGACCTTTACAAAGTATGCGAATGATTATGTTGCTGAGAGCTACAGGCCCGGATTCCTTGAATTTATATCACCTGAGGTTATTAGGAAAAATCTTGAAAGCGAACCGATAATAGCTTTCAGATATCTGGTTTCCAGAAACGGAGTTGAGTCCTACGAGATGCTTAGAATAGCAGGTGTTCGAAGGGCTGAAGATAGGGACGATCACATCGTTCATTCTATCGGAGTGGGATTTACCGACGTTGATATGGAGATGAGAAGATCCCTCGATCAGAGCCAGGCTCTTAGTGATGCGCTACAGGTTGCTGAGGAAGCAAGTAAAGCGAAAACTGTTTTCCTGTCAAATATGAGTCATGAGATCAGAACGCCCATGAATGCCATCATAGGGCTCGACAGGATTGCCCTGAGCGACCCCGATATCTCTGAAAAAACCAAGGATTACCTTGAGCAGATTGAAAGCTCCGCGAATCATCTGCTTAAGATAATAAATGACATTCTTGATATGTCCAGGATCGAGTCGGGACGTATGACGATGAAAAATGAGGAATTTTCATTCATTAAATTATTGGGGCAGATCAATACGATTATCGGAAGTCAGTGCAACGACAAGGGACTTAGGTTTGAGAGCAAGATAGTCGGAGATGTTGATAAATACTATATCGGTGATGACATGAAGCTGAAGCAGGTCATCATAAATATCCTTGGCAACGCGGTTAAGTTTACACAAAAGGACGGTACGGTGAGTCTTGTAACCGAGCGAACGGCAAGGTTTGACGGGAAATCAACCCTGACCTTCACCATGAAGGATACTGGAATCGGAATGGATGAGGAATTTATTCCGAAGATTTTTGAACCCTTTGCACAGGAAGATGCTTCCAGTACCAACAAGTACGGCAGCACCGGCCTTGGTATGGCAATAACCAAGAATATCGTCGAGATGATGAACGGTAAAATTGAGGTTACAAGCAAAAAGGGAGAAGGTACAACGTTTGTTGTCTCTGTTACTCTGATGGACTCCGACAGAGTGGACACAGCTGAGGATGGAGATGAGATAAATCCGCAGGAGATGGTTGTACTTGTTGTTGATGATGACGATTTTGCATGCGAACATGCAAAGCTTGAGCTTGAGAAGGTAGGAATAGCCTCGGAGATTGCACACTCAGGAGAGGAAGCACTGGAGATGGTAAGGCTTCGCCATGCAAGGAGAGAACTGTACAATCTTATTCTTATGGACTGGAAGATGCCTCAGATGGACGGTATTGAGACCACAAAGAAGATAAGGGAGATAATCGGTGATGATTCTGCGATAATCATCCTGACCTCCTTCCAGTGGGATGATGTACTTCATGAGGCATTGGAATCAGGCGTTGACAGCTTTATCTCAAAACCGCTTAATTCAGTCTTTATTCTTGATCAGTTCAAGGAAGCACTGGTCAAGAAGAATATGGAAAACTCAGCCCGCATAGACAAGGTTAAGCTTGAGGGACGACGGGTTCTTCTGGCCGAGGATATAATGGTTAATGCCAGGATTATGATGAAGGTTCTTGACATGAGGAAGATTGAAGTCGACTATGCTGAGAACGGTAAAATTGCGGTCGAGTTCTTTGAATCCCACCCTGAGTGGTACTATGACGCAATTTTGATGGACATGAGAATGCCCGAGATGGATGGCCTCACCGCTGCAGCTGCCATAAGAGCACTTGACAGGGACGATGCCAAGAAGATCCCGATCATCGCCCTGACCGCCAACGCCTTTGACGAGGACGTGCAGCGAAGCCTCCAGGCAGGCCTCAACGCCCACCTTAGTAAACCCGTTGAACCCGACATAATATTCGAAACCCTCGAAAGCCTCATCACGGATCACCCGCAAAATTAAAAACTTCACACAGCAAGTAAGAATCCCGCCTTAGCCGTTTTTTACAGCGCTGGCGGGATTTTATATTTCATGGCATGCTCCGCCTCCAATGGCCTTGGCCCCCATGCAGCCCGATGGCTCCGGGGCCGAGACCATATGCTCATTTTCACCGTCAATTGGCTCAGAACATTCATCAGGCTCTTTGTTTTCTTTAATTCATGCGTGGGACAAAACTCAAAACTGTTTGCGAAAGCCACTAACGTTCTTAAGACTCTTTTGCAATTTATTCTGAGCATTAGAAAATTCAAGCGAGTGAATATAGAAGCAAAAAGTCTTAAGAACGTAAGTGGCTCTAAGCAAACATTTCTCAAACATGTTGTCCCACGCATGATGACAAACCAAGAGCCTGATGAATTTCGCCAGATGACGGTTCATCTGAGCATATGGTCTCGGCCCCGGAGCCATCGGGCTGCATGGGGGCCAAGGCCATTGGAGGCGGAGCATTTGACAAACGAAATCCCGCCAGCGCTGATGAGAACGGCTGAGCGGGATTCTATTGTATTATGTGAAGTTTTTAGTTGGCGATAATCTTTTCGGGGGGCATGTACTTCATGATCATTTCTTCGAGGAATTTGCCGGGGACAGGTTTTGACATGTAATCATCAAAGCCCAGCTTAAGGTATTCGTCGCGCGCAGTCACGCCTGCGTTAGCGGTAACCGATATGCAGGGCTTTTTTCTGTTTGGATTGTCCTCAGAAGCTCTGAGGGCGTTCAGCATCTCAACACCGTCCATTCCGGGCATGTGATGATCTATGATAAGAAGATCGTATTCATTTTTCGAAGACATTTTAAGGCCTTCGTAGCCGTCTGATGCGGTGTCTACCGTGAGGAGAGTCTGTTTTAACAATCCCTTGAAAACAGTAAGATTCGTCTCGTTATCATCCACGATAAGAATGCGCCCGTTAGGGGAGGTGAACAGAGGTCGATAGGTCTCCTTGGTCCAGGGAAGAATTTCTTCCTGGAGCGCGTTGGATCCGATGGGAGCCCAATCAATTACCTTTTGCTTAACGGTAAAAGTAAAGTTGGAACCAAGTCCGGATTCGCTCTCCATCTCCAGCTTTCCTTTCATCAGGGAAAGAAGATTGCGAATGATGTTCATACCGAGACCTATGTTCTGCATGTTCAGTGATTTCCTGTCACTTAAGTGTTCAAAGGAGTTCGTCATGCGCTTTTTATCATTATCGGAGATACCGATACCTGTATCTACTATGGAAGAAATCATGGATATCGTTTCATCATCCAACTTTGTAAAATTGATGATCAGAGAGACTTTTCCTTCGTTCGTATATTTAACGGCATTTGACAAAAGTTTCTGATATACCTGGCGCAGCCTGACGACATCACCGCACAACCTGCGCGGCATGTCCTGATCTATCCGAACCTCGTAGGCCAGGCCCTTTGCTTTAGCCAGGCGTCTCGAGGATTTGATCGTTTCGTTGACCATTTGAGGAAAATCATATTCCGTCTCTGCAAGTTCCAGATTTCCTGAATCAATCAGAGAAAAATCAAGCAGATCATTGACCAGAGAGACTACCAGATTGCCGGCAACATGTATTTCGGAAGCCTGCTTTCGAATAGTGTCATCAGAGGTCTCGCGAAGAATCATCTCATCAAGTCCCATGATGGAATTGACGGGAGTTCGAATTTCGTGTGACATGTGGGACAGGAATTTGTTCTTTGTTTTTACAAGACTCTCGGCCGTCTTTTTCTGCCTGTTGATTAAACCGGCATATAAACTGAAGACGATGATAAGCGTGATGATAATCAGACCATTTTCAATCGTACTTTCTTTCATCTGTGAAACTTTAATTATAGTCATTTGTTCATCAAGAAATGCATCAAGATGTGCCTTTTCTTCCGGAGTTTGACTTATTCCGTTTTGATCAAAAGCATGGTTGTGATAGTCCTGGAGATTTTCCACTACAGTATTTGTGGCTGTGTCCGTAATCTGTCTTGTCCAAACCGAAGTGGTGAAGAAGATCAGAAACAGAAACATTATCCATACAACAGTGGAACTACCGAATCGCCACTCGTCATCCTTTCGACAGATGTAGCGGAAAAAGATGAAACCAAGGACGCTCCAGATAACAAGAATCAGGTAGGACTCCGTGGAAAGAGTTGATACTGATGAAAAACTGGGAATAATGAAGTACATAAAGAAAAAGACGGAACAAAGCATTCCGATTGTGCCGGTAGCTGTAACTATATAATTTTTCTCATCCTTTGATATTTTGAAAGCTACCAGTGAAATATAAAAATACGCAATTGAGGCGCCTATTGAGCTTATATCCACGATCCAACCGATAACACTTCTTCCGAGGAAGGGGATAGGTAATGAAATAAGAACGATAAACGGAATAATATTCTTGGAAATGTGTTTTTTGTCGGAATGTCCGAACCAGGAGGGGAGCATATTCTGTCTGTACATGGACATCATGAGCCTTGAGAGTACAAACATGTTGCCGAGGATTCCTGTGAACAATGCCCCTACTATTGTAAGAATGAGAAATCTGATACCACTTTTTCCAAGGATTGTTTCTACTGAATTAAAGACAGGAATGCTATTGACTCCGGTGAATCTGCTAAGGTTATTTATATATGAAAACCAGTCTCCATATGGCTTTTTGGGTGCAGATGCGGCAACGAGTGTGAGGGCAATATAACAAAAAGCACTGAGTAACACAGAAACAATAATAATCGGAAGACATTTTTTAGTTGAAAAATTGAACTCCTCCGAGGCGTGTGAGATGGACTCAAAGCCAACAAAAGCCCATGGAGATAGCGCAATAATATTCATCATCCCAAGGAGCGGTATTTTGCCGGGGGGATAATAAGGCACTATATTGAAGCCGTTTTTCGAAAGATGAATAACTGCAGCTATGAAAAAAATGATGATTCCCGCGATCATTATTAAGGCGCAGACAGTCTGTACAATACCGGGAATTCTGTTTCCGGCATAGCAAATTCCGCCTATTAGAAGTATTGCAAAGATGGACAGGAGAGCTTCGCCTAAATATACATCGTAGCCTGCAATCTGATAATGGAAGCCGAATTGAAATTTTTTTCCCATGAAATATCTGAAGATCAGTGGGAGTGCCGTGGCATTTGCCCAGGCGATTGAAATATAAACAATCGCAAGGAACCATGAGCAGAGAAATCCGTGATCATAACTAAGATTCGTTCGGACATAGGTAAATGCTCCGCCTGCATCAGGTGAGTGGTTTATCATAAAATGATAATTGACGCCGATTATCAGCATAATTGCAGCGCTGATTAGCATGCTTATTATCGTACCGAGTGGCCCGGCTATGGGAAGGAAAGTCGTCCCCGGCATAATGAAGGCACCCCAGCCGACAGCGCAGCCAAAGGAGATGGCCCACACATTTAGCGGAGACAGATTTTTCTGAAGCATTGATGCGGATTTTTTCTTGTTGGTTGGTTTCATTTCGATCACCATTTTTCTTTAAAAGATTCGACAATATCTGCATATTATAATTATCCACCAAGCTGATAAACCTATGATAAACTGAGCATTAAATATCGATAAAAAGTTTTGCGAAAAATGGTTGACAGAATGGTCTATTGCGAATAGACTATAGATATGAGGTCGATTTAGGATAGACTAACATAAAGGAGGATATCATGGCTGTAGAATTAGGGGAAGTTCAAATGCAGTTTGCAGAGCTTATCTGGGAGAAAGAGCCCGTGGGATCGGGCGAACTGGTGAAGCTGTGTGCTGATTCATTCGGATGGAAAAAGTCCACAACCTATACGGTTTTAAAAAAGCTCTGCGAAAAGGGCCTGTTTCAAAATGTGGATGGCACTGTTACATCCATGATTTCCAAAGAGGATTTTTATACGAAAAAGAGCGAGGAGTTTGTGGAAGAGACTTTTGGGGGATCGCTCCCTGCGTTTCTGGCTGCATTCACATCGAGACAGAAGCTTTCTAAAAAAGAGATTGATGAGATAAAGAAGATAATCGATGGGGCGAAGGACTGACAGTGACTTAATGAAGTTGATGACCGGTATTTGATTTGGGCTAGAGGAGAAGTGTGTATGGGGGCAATTTTTATCAGGATAATAGGGATGAGCGCAGCTGCAGTGTTTCTGATGCTGGCAGTAATTATTATAAGAATTCCGCTTAAGAAGGCGCCGAAATGGTTTATGGGAGTGCTCTGGGCGCTTGTTGCTCTGAGGCTTGTTATACCATTTCAGATTGAGTCGAAGATCGGATTTTTACCGGATATAGGTAATGTGATTGAGTCCTATGCCGATGGCGGAAGGAGTACAAGTTATAGGACAGAAGTTACAACCCATGTTTTTCAGGCTGATGGAGATGTTGGCAGTGATGATGCTGCAGGCACGGCTGAGGAAACTGTGAAAGAATATCTTCCGGCTGAGGAAATTACAACTACAAGTATAGGAAGCACAGGCACTTCGGGGAGTCTTTTGTGGAATGAGCTTTTCATAAGACTTCAGATGATCTGGCTGTTCGGAATGCTTCTTGTTATTGGCTATGCGGTGTTCAGTTTTGTTTCTATAAAAAAGAAGACGAGCGCATCTATAAAAATGGAGGGCGTGGACAGAGCATATATCTGCGACGAAATCGATACTCCGTTTATATTGGGAATAGTTCGTCCTGCAATATATCTGCCTTCGGGGCTTGACGGCGAGACCACAAGAAATGTTATCGCACATGAGAGAGCACATATCAGAAGAGGAGACCATCTCCGCAAGCAGTTTGGATTCCTTCTTCTTGCGATTCACTGGTTCAATCCGCTGGTGTGGATTTCCTATATTCTGTTCTGCAAGGACATTGAGCTTGCCTGCGATGAGAAGGTTATTAGCCGCATGTCACTCGATGAGAAGAAATCCTATGCGAATGCGCTTCTTCTTTGCAGTACGCATCAGAGGATGGTGCTTGCTTATCCGCTTGCTTTCGGCGAGGTTGGAGTTGGCACGAGAGTTAAGCAGATATTCAATTATAAAAAGCCGACCTTCTGGCTTATTCTTCTTCTGGTTGTAGTTAGCGGAGCGCTTTCGACTTGCTTTCTGACAAGTGCTGCTGAGAGCGATGTCGCTATGGCCGGAGCCGATGTAAGTGAGAATTCCGAATCCGAAAATGAAGCTGATTCGGTGACAGGGAGTACAGCCGATTTTGATTCTATAAATGATGCGAAGGACAGATTACTCAAGAATTGGGCCGATGCTTTTATTGCAAGAGATGCAGACAAGATTATCAGCTTTTCATCGGAATCTGTTCAGCAAAAACTAATAAGGGAAGGCCTGCTTTCTAAAGAAGATGATGGTGCCACCTTTGGCTGGTCAAGTCCCTGGCCTTTTGTTTCCACGCTTGGTAAGAGTGCTTTTTCCACATGCTATTTCACAGATGATTCCAAGACCGAGGCGGAGTTTCACTATCTGGCGACAGATTCCGAGCCCCATGTTTATGTATGGATAGAAAAGATTAAGATTGCGGAAGATGAGAACGGAGACTACAAGGTAGTCGAAGAGCATATGGACATCTACTATGAGATTTCATCCTTCAAGGACTTCCAAAATGCTTATTATTTGAACAGTGTCGATAATGAGTACATCGATTACGTGAAGAACGGCTTCGGAGAATATCTCAATCAAAATGCGAAGGAAGATAAGGATGGGCTCTACGCAAAGCTGTTTGATCCGGCAGAAGCTGCGAGATATCTTCTGAATCTCTCGGATGATGAATCGCTTGTTACCGTTGGCACAGGTGCTGATAATGGAGAAGGAGTAGTTGTTTCGGTCAAGTTCTTTAAAGATAATAAGTTCCTGGACATTCTGATGATACAGCCCTTTGGTGAAGACGGCATCTATGTGCCCAGGATGGATCTTCCGATAAGCAATTACGGTAAGCTGAGCTATCCGAATTATAATGATGAAACCGGATATGAGATTACTGAAGAAGATGGGGATTCAGCCGGTGATACCGATTCAGCCGGTGAGGGCGTGACGAATCTTCCGTACACTAAGGATACTGATGCCGAGACAGTGAATCTGCCTTATGAAGGCGACGTGGATTCTGCTGAATATATAGATGAGAATAAATCCGTACTGGATGGTGAGTAATGTGGGGCAGATTCAAGAGAATAAGAGCTATTATGAAGATATGGCGGGACGCAAGTGGGAATCTTGATATTCCTATATTGTGTCCTGTTTTTTATTGAAAGTTTTATTGAAATGCGTGCATACAACAATAAGTCGGCAGAGAATCACAGTGTTTGTTGTGAGCCTATTTAAATTTATGAGATTTGTTTGGGATGCCAAGATATTTGTAAAACTAAGATAATATGGGTACATCGAGAACGCCTGAATGCCAAGATTTTCAGATAATCAAGCATATTTGGGCTCGGAAATTTTAAAATACTACCAAGATAACTTGAAGAACTGAAAAATCTTGGTATGGAAAATAGTTGGCATTACCAAGATATTATTAAAAATGGAAATATCTTGGCATGAGGAAGATTCGGGAATACCAAGAAAAAGTGAAAAATAGAGATATCTTGGTTTAGAGAACAATGGGGAATACCCAGAAAAAGTCGGAAATCCAAATATCATGGCATGATCACAATAACATAAAAAATTTGTGACGACCTTTTGTAGGACAGCTAGTGATACTGTATATGGTGTTGTAAAATGGTGTTTGGAAGGTTTCCAGATATATCAAGGGTTTATCAATAATAGAACTATGAAAGCCCAGAACTGATGCTGATACTGGAATAAATAAGAAAATAGAATCAGCACGATACTCGAATACATATATTGGGAAGGACAACTATTTGACTACAGATTCCAACATACAGATTATTGTGGCGCTCAATATGACGCTTATATTGCAACTCCTCGGGGTGTTTTTTGCGGTGCTGGCTGATCCATATATAAAAAGAGAGCAAAGGATCAGTCTTTATACAATCTTAGGGCTTGTGACCTTTTTGCTTGTTGAACCGCAAATCAGCGAGGCTTATGGAGAGGTGCTTTATAGGAGTGCGCCGGGACTATGGAATACACTGATATCGGCGGCCGGTTATATTATGCGCACAATAGTGCTGTATCACTTTATAAAACTTACAGGAAATGAAAAAGGATTAAAGCTGCTGAAGATTCTCATTATTGCAAATGCGGCTTTATGCTTATCCAGCCTTTTTGCGCCCTGGGTGTTCTTCTATGACAGTGCAGGGCATTGGCACAGAGGACCGCTGAATTACATTATTTTTGTGGTGAGTTTCTTTATGGTGCTTTGGTTCGTGGCAGGGACCCTGATAAGATATCGTGGAATTAGGCACAGAGAGAGTATCGTACCGATTATCATTTCCGTTAATGTTGCAATTGCCGTTGCAATGGATCTTTCGCTGGGTTTTGGCCCCAAAATATCCTTTTTGACAGTGGCGATGACTGAGAGCACCGTATTTTTCTATATCTGGCTGCATCTCCAGTTTGTGCGCGAGCATGAAAATTCTCTTAAAGCTGAACAGAGAATTAAAATCATGATGTCCCAGATACAGCCGCACTTTTTATTTAACACACTCTCAACCATACAGGCGCTGACGGAGATTGATCCGGAGAGAGCGTCTAAGGTCATCGAGGAATTTGCGATGTACCTGAGGCAGAACATCAACTCGCTCAATCAGGAATCACTCATTCAGGTGAAAAAAGAAATAGAGCACACGAAGATTTATTCAGACATTGAGGAAGTGCGTTTCCCTTCCATAAGAATAGATTATGAGATAGAGGATGATGACTTTTTAGTTCCGCCACTGACGATTCAGCCGATGGTGGAAAATGCTATTCGTCACGGAGTAAGAGGTAAAAAGCATGGCTGGGTTTCCGTCAGCACTTTCCGTGAGGACGATTTTCATGTTATCTCTATTCGCGATAACGGTAAGGGATTTGATGTGGATAAGATGATTGAGGATAGCATGAACGGAGATCATATAGGAGTAAAAAATGTACGCGACCGTATCATAGATATGACGGGAGGAACCTTCGTAATTGACAGTGTGATCGACGAAGGAACATCCGTCACTATAAAGATACCGATTATAAGGGAAGATTTATGAAAGCAATATGTGTAGATGATGAGGAGCTGATTCTTTCAAGGACGGTTTCACTTGTTAAAAAAACAAAAAAATTCGATAATGTGGAAGCTTTTTCCAATGCACTGGACGCACTGAAATATCTTGAGTCCGACAATGCTGATTTGGCTCTTCTTGACATAGATATGCCTGAAATGGGCGGACTCGAGCTTGCAACCAATATTAAGGACAGATGCCCCAATATCAAAATTATTTTTCTGACGGGATATTCAGAATATGCTGTTGATGCGTATGCCATGCATGCGTCGGGGTATCTTCTTAAGCCCATCGGATATGACAGACTTCTCTCTGAGATTGAGTATGCGCTGGGACCGTCTGCTGCAGGAGTGACCGCTAAAGACAGCGAGAGTAAACCTTCTAAAATCAAGGTTGAGACTTTCGGATTTTTCAATATTCTGGTCGATGATAAACCGGTGGTTTTTAAGAGATCGAAGGCAAAAGAGCTCCTTGCATGTCTCGTCGATCGCCGCGGACAATTCATCTCCCGTAAGGATTTGTTCTACATCCTTTGGGAGGACGACGACTACGACAGGGCTAAGCAGAAGTACTTTGACACGATTATAAGAAGCCTCAAGGATACTTTAGAGGAGTACAATATATCGGACATCTTTGAGACTCAGCCCGGGCTTATGCGAATAGTACCTGAAAAAATCGACTGCGACCTGTACCGGTTTCTGGATAAAGATAAGGAAGCAATTGACAGCTTCAGGGGAGAGTACATGAACTCCTATACCTGGGCGAGTGCAACCGAAGGATATCTTGACGACATTTTGTAGGACAGTCGGTGATATAGTTATTACAACATTAAGATTTCCGGTGAGGGGGAGATTCTAATGCGACGATCAGACACACGGTGGCTGATCAAAGTACAAAATGTTTACGAAAAAGAAGAGGCGCGGCTTAGGCCGCGCCCTTTCGTTTTTATATAACTTGTAGTTGCTATATGAATCCTCAGCATTCAAAGCCAGATAATTCCTGGAGTCTTTTGACATATTAAACGCAGCCTTATAACTTTGAAGCACCGCGTCCTTGCTGTAAGTCTCAGGAAGAGCAGCATATCCTATTGAAAACATAGTCTGGTAATTGTAGTTATAAGAGTTGCTTCTTGGATAATATCCCTTCAGCACATCCTGATTCAAAAATTGCTGCAGTGCGGATGTCCAGTCCAGCTCAGCGGTTTTTTCGTCGGTATAACTAATCTTTGCTCCGATTACAACGGTATAAGTATGGTTCGGAGTAAGACCTCTCAGCATATAGTTGCCCTGGTAATCGTTCAGGCGATACTGCTTTTTTCCGATCATAGCCTTTGCTGCTTTTAAGGCATTATCTTTTCCGTTTGCCTGGTCCCCGTAGCGCCGAGAACAGGAAGTTCCTTCGGCTTTGTGGAAGTGCAAACTCTTCCGAGAGTAATATTGCACATAGAATATGACGGACTGCCGGGTGCGTATCTAAAGTAAATAAGGGCACTATGTGATACATACATAGCGCCCTGGGAATTCTCAATATAATGATGTTACTTTACTTTAATCTTCTTTGTCTTGCTCCATCCTGAGTAAACTTTCATGCCATAAATATTTTTATAGCAGCGGATGCGGACGAAGTATTTTTTTCCGGACTTAAGCTTTTTGATCTTTGCAGAGCTCTTGCTTCCTGCAAAGGTTTTCGTTTTTGCATCTGAAAACTTCTTGTTTGTAGCATACTGAATTTCATATTTGCTGGCGCCGGATACCTTGTCCCAGCTTATGGAAAAACTGCGTTTGCCCTTGGCAAGGGTGAAGGAGTCTACTTTTTTCGGAGCCTTTTCGGAGCTTTCTTTCCCAGAGTTTTCATTCTTCGAACTTTTCATTATATAAAACATAAACTGTTTGGTACCGGTGAAATTGCCCTTTCCGGTTACTATTGCATAGGCATAGCCGGGCTTAACATTGTTCGAGTAGGAAACAGTGTAGTCAACGCCGTTTACTAAAGGTGTTCCATTATAGGTCAGAGACACATCGGGTGTCACAGCGCTTCCGGTGGCAGTTTGCGCAGGAATTGATTCACTATCGACAAAGTACATATTCACGGGATTAACTGTAACAGGTATTGAAAAACGGCTTCCGTTAGAAAGGGAACCATCTATGGTTGCTGAGCCTGCATTTTTTCCTTTAAGAGTCGACTTGTCAATTTCAATAAGGTAGCTGTCTGAAACGGAAAAGCTGCTGATGGGCTTAGTCTGAATGGGACGATATATCGATTCATAGAAAACAGCCTCCTGAACCTTGGACAGATCGTAAGTTTCGCCATAGTCCAGACTTATACGTGAGACGGAAGTTCCGCTTTTTATTTTTGATGAAAGGCAATCCACATTTACGGCCTGTGTACTGTTGGTAGCGGGGGTAGCAGCCGTGGATACTGTGGGACTTCTGAACTCCTGAACCCAGTAATGGGTGCCGTTTCGGATGACATGACCGACAGCTACGCAGGTAAATCCTTGTCCCAACATATTTCGGCGGTGTCCCTGTCCTTCGTAAGGATCATCTGTCTCCTGCCATGCCCGGAATACTGAATCAGCTGAACTATAGCCGTAGGCTATGTTCTCACCCGCATACATATATTGGCTGTATGCAGAAAAGCATTGACTACCATTTGGCCTTGTGTGCTCAAATAAAACGGATATCTCCATAGCCCTTTGCATAGCAGTTTTCTCAAGATCATAATCATACACGAGGTTAGAGAGACCGGTGTAGCGGACCTTCTGGGTGTTACTTTCGTTCCATGCCCATGCCTCGGAACCGGTCCTGAAATCATTGATTGCCTTCAGCATATTACGAGCACTCGTCTGCTCGTAGGTTCCCGTAACCTGATAGGTCACGATGGACTCAGCGTGCACGGGTATAGGTGAGGTCAGTGCTGATGAAACTGCCATCATCGTGACCATTGCTGTAGAGATTATCCGGGCAGATAGTGATTTAATTGTGAAAACAGATTTTATATTCATATAGCCTCCAATAAGCTTTTATCAGTCTTTCAGAGTATAGCATATAACAACATCAGGTTTGCAACTTTTTTCATGACTGATCTGTATAGATAGTATAAGAGAAATAATTGTATTTTTGCCTGTGAAAATGTATCATAACCATAGTAGATATATGGGGATATCTATTGTTTTATGTATGTTTTACGGAGGGAATTTTATGTCAAAGATTTTTGTTGGGAAATGTCCTCAGTGTGATGCGAATGTATATCAGGAGGAGGGAGAGCAAATAGCAAAGTGCTATTATTGCGGGTCAATTGTCAGTGCGCTCCCTAAGGCCGATACACCATTAAAATGCGTTACCATTGAAGCGGAGGTAACAAAGCGAAGAAAATCTGCTGAGACTAACAGTAAGATTGCACTTGGTCTTGTAATAATGCTCGGCATTTTGTTTGTGGGACTCGGTGTTATGCTTAGTGTTCTCGGAATAAGCTATGCAAAGGAACGCCTTGTTGCTTCCAATAAGAAACAGGAGCCTGCAACTATCAGTAATTTTTATGATAAAGCGGATGATTCTGACTTGGATTATGATGAACCGGTAGAGCTTCCTGATGTTGCTACCAATCAGGACATTGAGACAATTATAGAGGAGGAAGCACCTACGGCGGCTGCACCTTCTGAGGCTTCGGACGGATCCGTTCCACAGTACGGCGACCTCACGGTGAATGAGTGCAAGGCAGTGGAGGATGCGAGATTTTATCTGAATTTATACAGCTTTTCCAGAAGCACTTTGATGGAGCTTTTATCAGAAGGAGAGGATGCGAAGTATACAGAGGCTGAGGCCAGTCACGCTCTTGACTATATGGAAGAGAATGACTTCGTGGATTGGTATACACAGGCTATGCTGGCAGCCGAGGAACTATTGGAGATATATCCTGATTACACTAAGAAGCAGATTGTATATTTGCTGACAACCGGATCACAGAGATACACACAGAAAGAGGCTGAGTTCGCGGCAGATGCACTCGGTATAAAATAAATCACGTCATTGACGTGTGGTATAAAAAACTGTATATTAAAACAGTTGGCAGAAGTGATGGAATTGGCAGACATGCAGGATTTAGGTTCCTGTGCCGCAAGGCGTGTGGGTTCAAGTCCCATCTTCTGCATAAGCCCACAACATCTAGTGTTGTGGGTTTTTTACCCCATTTTTTACCCCACATAATGAGATTAGAATTTTACAACACGATTAAGGATATAAAAAAAGCAGGTTTATCTTTTTTAAGAAAAACCTGCTTGAATTATTTATTGTGCTAATAAATCCACATATTTTAAATCTAGGGATACTTGCTCACCTTTTTCGTTAGTGAGTGAGTTTTTAGTCTCTGTCATGCCTGTAAAAGTGCCATATACAGTAACGATATCATTATCCAAAACTTTGATGTAATCTGGATCGTTTTCATCTCTGTTATCCATTATCCAAACACATTTATCGGAATCCATTCCATAGTATTTTGCATCTTGCAAATTTTCCGACCATCCATCATCTACTGACTTTTGGGCTTTTTCCATATCAAATGCGTATGTTACGAAGTATTTCTGGTAACCAGAAAGTAAGCCACCTTCTCTTACATCAGTTACATAGCAAGTAAAATAGAAATTCTGTCCTATATATTTTTCTGGTTCGCGAGCTATGTCCTTGTAGTTGAGTTCAGAACAAGAAGCTATGAATTCATCTTTTGTCATAGAAGGTTCTTTATCTGTGCTTTCGCTTTCCGCGGGCTCACTATTTTCTTCGGATTCAGAAACAGTTTCTGCGTTATCTGTGCTTTCCTCAGATTCTGAAACAGTTTCTGTGCTTTCCTCAGATTCTGGAGCAGCTTCTTCGGTGGTTTCATTACTTGCTGTATCTGATTCTTCATCAACTTGCTTGGAAGAATCAGCTTCTTTAATAGATTCTTCTTCACTAGTAGATGTAACATTGGTTTCATTGTTGGTAGTACTGCTAGACGGAATAGCCCAAAATAGTAACATCAAGCAGCCAATAACAATAGCTGCAATCGTTAATCCATGTTTATGAGATTTGTCTTTATCTTTAACCAAATCTATGATTGCAAGTATAATTCCTATTAAAGCAAGTGGACCGAGAAATGAAAGAACAAATGCGATTATTCCTAGCGCGGAATGTTTTTTCTTTTTAGGAACATTTTGTGGATTTGTAATGTAGGTTGGTGTGGAATAATTGACTCCTGTAGAATAAGTTCCCCCTACTTTTGGAATTGAGTCTTGTTGATTAGATGTTGTTTGTTGGGGCTGCTGCAGATTTGAGCCGCAATAAGGGCAAAAATTGCCTGTTATATCAGCACCGCATTTTGGACATTTCATAGTTGTTTGTCTCCTTAAAAATAATAGTCATATTCTTAGGAATAGAATATGCTAAGCCAACAGAAATTATAATATATATTAATAAAAAAGGCACAAATTAATCTCGAAAAAATTTTAAATAATTAAATGGGTAATTAGGCATAATGGCTATATTATTTTTAATTGATTCATGGCTGTTTGTTTTGTGCTATCCATAACATGACCATATAAATCCATACTCATTTTTATTGAGGTATGTCCTAACAATTCCTGTAGTGTTTTTGGCGCTATTCCAGATTCTATACATCTTGTTGCAAAAGTAGCTCTAAAAGCGTGCATTGTGAATGGCTCGATTTCAGCTTTTTTACAGATTCTAAGCATCTCTCTATTTGTTGGCGCTGATACAATTAAGCCGCCCTCTGGAGCGGTGAAGATGGGCTGATGTATTGAAATAACTTTATCGCCACGCAACATGCGGTTTATGTACCTTTGATGTTCTAAGATTTCTTTGATTGCATCATTAAGCGGAATATTACGTGAAGCTTTTATGGTTTTTGTGGTTTCTCCTATCGTCATATTGCCTGTTTCAGCTTTTGTTAGTGTGCGTCTTACATGAATAACACCATCATAAATATCTGATTCAAATAAAGCGCCGATTTCTCCAACTCTCATTCCTGTATTGATCGCGAATCTATAGATATCATAATAAGCTGAGTTTTCAGCCATTTTAAAGAATCGTTCGGTTTCTTCTATGGTTAGCGCTCTATGAAAAGTATCTCTTGCTTCTGGAGTAGTCCTTTTAAGATTCTTAACCGCTATACAGGGGTTATAATCAATACGTCTTTCTTTATATGCATCACTAAAAAGATGGTTTAAAACAGCTAATTTATCATTAACGGTCTGTTCTGAATTGCCGCCATCTATCAGCGCACGTTGTACCGCTCTTAAATCGTCTGGAGTAATATCTTTTAGCTTTAACTCTCCAAGTGTCTTATTAAGGCAATCAATAACGATATCAGCGCATGATTTAAACTGAAAATACTGACATCTAAGAGTAGCTTCTTTTACTGTTCCCTGTCTTGAGTCCATCCAACTTTCATAGTATTGATTAAGTGTCGGAGTATCATGTTTTTTCTTGCCATCAATCAACTGATTCTTTTTTACGCGCTCCTTTTCTTCAAGTTCTGCTTTGTTGTGACCGTAGACATAATATCTTTTTCCGTCGTACATAAAAGATTTTTTATAAAGTCCATCAGCGCGCTTTTTAAGTTTACCCATAGAATAATCCCCCTTTACTTTTTATTGGCTTTTGCCGCTCTAATACCTAAAGCGTAGCCATATTTAAATGCTTTGAATATAGCGACGTAAATATCACCCATAGACTTTATTTCAGAAGCTAACAAATCTGCCTCTTTGGTATTCATGCAATACCTATCATCAAGTTTCACTTCATCAATGATTTTGTTCATATTTCTTTCCATTTTTGACTCCTTTCGCTTGTTTGTCTTGTGTTGTGATGTCTTACGCATGTCTGTGTACACATACCATATCATTTACAAATATCGGTGTCAATTCCGTGCGCTGTCTGCTATAGTTATTGGAGTGAGGTGAATTATGGCTTTTGATAAAAACAAGTGGATGAATGAGTATAAAAAGGACACTCTAAAAAGAATCCCTCTTGATGTGAAAAAAGAAAAGTTCATAGAAATACAGGAACATGCCCAGAATGGCGGCGAGTCTGTAAATGGTTTTATTAAACGTGCCATTGATGAAACTATGGAGCGCGATAATAGCCGTAAATGATAGCTTACGATTATTCTATAGAGATTTTTTTATCGCGCCTAAAATGGGCAAATATCGCTAAATAAACCCTGTATGTCTATGCCTATATTTTGGTATACTTTTTTCTGAGTGGGGTAAAGAATGGGGTAAATCATTTCTAACATCAGTATTTATGAGGATTGTTAGTTTATTTATTATTTTCCATCACCGTTTTTATAGTAATAAACCATGATGCAGTATTAGATTATCTGATACCACATCATGGTATTTTTATGCCTGTCTATTTAGATTAGTGAATGCCTAAAATGCGGCGCTCCTCACGTTGTGCTTGCTCTAAAATGCTTCTTGCTTCTTGGATCATGCCCTCATAATAATGCTCTTGATACCATCTAAATTTTTTTAAATAGCGTTCATAAGTTGCTTTATGCATATATCTTGGGCGGTCTGGTATGTAGTATGGAAAATCAAACGGAATAGCATCTTTACAAGTCCAATTTAGTTTGTCTTTAGCAAATTGCATCCCTTTGTCATAATAGTCCATATAATCGCTATGTTCTCGTTGTGTGGAGCGATAGTTGAGCCGCGCACATTTACGGCATATAAAACGAGCGGTGTTATAATTTGCGTATAAAAATCTATAATTCTTACCGCAGTAGGGACATACAAAAAATGTCTGCTCGCCTGTAATATTACTGATAGTTGTTTTTTGAATCCTTATGGCGTCACGGAAAATGATATATTCATTCGTTTCCGTAAATAGAAAATAAGCACTTACGTTTCTTGTTGTACACCTTAAAGCACCGTTCTTAAGGCTGAAACTATCTGCTGAAACAGATTCTTCTATTGTGCCGTGAGTTTTAACAGGCTTTGGATATTTTCGCATTTTCATCCTTTCTCTTTTTTGCCCTAAATACATGTTGAATCTAATGTTTTTTTCACAAAAAAGTTTTCTTGGAGTGCTCGTAATATTTAAGCCATGAATAAAGCTGTTACAATTCTATAGTAGATGGTAAATATATATATGTGCGTCTTATAGGACGCTTGAAAACACATTATCTTTTGTAGAGAAGTATGTCCTATAGAACATATATAGTTTTGATATGGTTAGGATTATATGTTCTATAGGACACTTGATAAGCCTTTAATAAGTCTTATAAGACATACCGTAGATTAACTACCGCGCCAACGGTCAGAATATCTATATATGTTTTTCTTCTTGTGAGCCTTTCCGCTTACGACCTTATCAATGAATCCAGATTCTATAAGTGCCTTCATGTCGTTATAAAATAAGTGACTTGATTTTGGGGTATAGAGTCCATATTCGACAGCGACATCAAAGTTAAAGTAAAATAAATCATCACTATCTAACTCGGGTACATCTTTGAAATCATGGCGTGGTTTATGCTTTCCTATCCATTGAGCTTTACAATGTATATATAAATCCCTTTGCCGCGGTTTTAAGCTTTTATATGCATTAGATTGAAGCATGGACTCTGATATTCTGGTAAACGTATCTGCCATAAGAGCGCCGTGAATACCTACAAACTTTGTACCGACTCCTTCGAATGATTTCATTTGAAAATCATTCTTTTTCCTTTTTGTCATGTTCCTGTACTTCCTTAGTATTCTTCTTTTCTTTTTGCTGTCGCTGTGCTTCTTCTACCAATTTGTTCCAACGCTCAAAGCTCATAGTCATCTCCTAGACAATCTAGTCTTAATTGCCCTTTAAACTGTGAATCGTATCTTTTGATGATCTTGTTAGCCTTACGGATAGTTTCGCCTGTTGTCTTAAGGCGGCGCTTTACAATCCTTACATAATCTCTTAATTCATCCATTGTTTCGGCTATAAAATAGCCGTTATTATTGGCACAAATCAGATAACCGTGTTTTCTTAGATGCTCGATAGCTCTTTTTCTGTCCCTTTCCTCAGTATTGGCGAGGATATCTAATTTTGTACCACTAATAGGATTTTCATGTCCTTTAGGAATAAGATTTAAGATTCTTTCATCAAGATTCATGGCTATCCTCCTTTCTGGCTTCGTCTGCTAATGCCTTATCTAATGCTTCTGCATCAAATCTAACAGCGCGTCCAACATGAACAGTTATTCCTTTACGGTCAAATTTCATAAGAGTGCTTCTGCAAAATCCTGTTCGCTCTTGTGCCTGTTTATAAGTTTCATAATTCTTCATCTTTATTTATTCTCCTTTATGGTTGTATTTGTAAGGTTTTCAGATTGTGCACAAATCTGTTGTTGTGTGTAGGATACTCTGTTAAAATCGGATTGTAGAGTCCGATTATAAATCTTTTTGGAGGTAAATATGGGTGATTTAGGATTTATAAATCCCAATTTTGATGAAAGGCTTGCTTTTCTCTATAAATTGAAAGGAATAGATATAAATGAAAGAGCAATTTCAGCAGAAATTGCAAAAGAGTTTTTTGAAAGAAAAATTGTCTTGTACGATGAGAAGTCTGGAAAAACAAAATACCAACAACACAATGATTTAGCACGTCAATTAAGAAAACATCTTGAAAAATCTGGAAAAATTCCAAATACTGTATGGATATTACGTTATCAAAAATTTTTTAATTGTTCCGCAGATTACTTACTTGGTCTGATTGATGCTCCGACTCATGAGATTAAAAGCATTAAGGAACTAACTGGATTAGATGAAAAATCTGTTGAAGAACTGCAATATTGGAATTCATCAGATGAAATAAAAACATTTACAAATGAAATTATTCAAAATACAGAGTTTCATACACTATTTGAACGATTGTATAGACATAAATGCTCATTACTGCAAACATGGTCTTTTGATGATTCAATCTTAGAACGAGATAAGAATATCGCTGTATCTGGATATTATGTAAATGAAGCATTGACTTTATTATTGGAAAAAATGCGAAATACTTATAAAGGAAAGCATGTAAACCCATATTTGCACAAAGAATAATATATAAACAGTAAAATACCCAATTTTTACCCCATACCTACCCCATATATAATCAAATATGGATAAAAACCTATAATATGTGATAGATTTACATTACTAAAGTGATAGAAAAGAAAAGTCAGTATTCATCGAGTGTTAACATACTTCTGCATCACTCTATGAATACTGACATATATATAGTAGGAAAAAGTCCCATCTTCTGCAGGAATAAAAAGCCACCGACTCGAAAGAGGAGGTGGTTTTTTATTCCTGCAGAAGATGGGCTCCAATATATACTTTTTTCTATTAACAATTCCTTTCTATTTATGATATATTAGAAGTCCGGCCTAAAAATATAAGGATAAAATAATTAAGGGGAACTAATATATTATGAACGAACGTGAATCACTTGGCAGCAGAATGGGATTTATTCTGCTTTCGGCGGGCTGTGCCATCGGAATCGGAAATGTGTGGCGCTTCCCGTACATGGTTGGAGAGTATGGCGGTGGACTTTTCGTAATCGCTTACATATTTTTCCTTCTGGCTCTTGGTATTCCGGTGTTGACAATGGAATATGCCATCGGAAGATCCAGCAGACTCAGTATTCTTCCGGCATTTAAGAAACTCGAACCCAAGGGGGCGAAGTGGCATATCTACGGATACTTTGCAATTGTGGGAAATTACCTGCTTCTTATGTTTTACTCGGTTGTGTCCGGATGGATTTTGAGATATTTCATTTTTGCGGTGATGGGCAAATTTGACGGACAGACACCTGATGAGATAAACACAATTTATTCTCAGATGATGTCCAGTCCTAAAACGCTCATCTTTTTCATGGCGCTTACCATGATCATAACCGTATCCGTGGCATCCATGGGACTTAGAAACGGAGTTGAGAAGATAACGAAAATCATGATGGTTGTGCTTATAGTAATCATGGTTTTCCTTGGAATCAGGTCACTGACTCTTCCCGGAGCGCATGAGGGCGTGAAGTTTTACCTTCTTCCGAATGCTGCGAATGTGAAAAAAGCAGGCCTCGGTAATGTGCTTTACGGAGCGCTAAATCAGAGCTTTTTCACACTGAGTCTCGGAATCGGAGGCATGGAGATATTCGGAAGCTATATCAAAAAGGAGCGAAGCCTTGTGGGTGAGGCTATGATAGTTGCAGGCCTTGATACCTTTGTGGCTATAGTTGCAGGCCTTATCACGATTCCCGCCTGCTTTGCATACGGTGTTTCACCGGACAGCGGACCGAGCCTTATCTTCCTGACACTTCCCAACATTTTTGCTACGATGAAGGGCGGCAGAGTGATAGGCAGCTTTTTCTTCCTGTTCATGTACTTTGCGGCGCTGTCTACCATGATCGGAGTGTTTGAGAACGATGTCAGCTTTTTGATCGATCTTTTCAATATAAAAAGAAAGAACTCGGCGCTTATCGCGGGAGTGCTTATAACTATCGGCTCAATTCCGTGTGCTCTCGGGTTCAATGTACTTAGCTCATTCCAGCCGCTTAAGACAGGAAACACTGTCATGGACCTTGAGGATTTCATTGTAAGTAATCTTCTCCTGCCTATAGGATCTCTTATTTGCTGCCTTTTCTGTACTATGAAATTCGGCTGGGGATTCGACAATTACATTGATGAAGTAAACGGAGGAAAAGGCTTAAAGCTCAGTAAGAAGCTTAAGTGGTACTTTGTGGTAGTGCTTCCGATGGTGCTTCTGTTTTTATCGGTGTACGGACTAATGAGTTATTTTAAGAAGTGACAATATAAGAAAAATACAAAAAGAACGTATAAAATTTAATTTTTTGTGCATAATACCTTGTTTTATGTTAGAATAGGTTTTGCGTTTTTCTATTATTGAGGGGACAATAATACACTAATGGAGGGAAGTATGAAAAAAGAAAATTTATTCAAGAGAATTGTGGCTACAGTTCTCACAACTGCTATGGTTGTAGGTGCAGCTGTAGTATCACCCGCATTTGGAACAGATGTCCACGCAGAAAACTTCACGGAGACAACACTTCAGCTGTTTGCAAACGCTGAGGACGGAGCAAGTGCACCGGCATTATTTACAATGCCTTGTAAGCTTGAAGAGGAAGGTGAAAACGAGAGAGGTTATGCAAAGGAAGCAAAGGGCTATTTCAAGTTTACATTAGCTCAGGATGCATGGGTATATTTCACCAGCTCAACATCTTCTGATCGTGATAAGCAGTCACTCAGTTCCCGTACTAAAATCTATGGAGATCCTAATTTCTCAAATCAGGTTGCTGAATTTGAGGATCCTTACTTTACAGATGCTAAGAATGATACAGCATTCCTGAAAAAAGGTACCTATTATGGTTATGTTTACGCACATTGTGATAACTGGGATTATTTTGAAGGTAACGTAAATGTTATTGGTTACGGTGTTCCGATTGCAAGTTGTTTCCAGATTAAACAGAAGAAGAAGCACAAGAAGACAATCGTAACAATAAATAATGCTCTTGGAAGATTCAGCAAGTATATGCAGTGCGTTCCTAAGGGAGTTGGCAGCCAGTCACTTTACAATGACAGAGTTTGGAAGGATGAAGGAAAGTGGCACGGTGATGACAAGACTAAGGTGCTGGATTGCAACGAGAACGATCAGTTCACCTTCACTGTAAAGAAGAAGTCCAAGAAGTATACAGTAATGCTTGAGGATATCAATGGTAAGAGATACCAGAAGACCTTCAAGGTTAAAGTAAAAAGATAATATCGTAAGATAAGTTAATGGGCTGCCGGTTTGGCAGCCCATTATTTATTTTCGCGCTCAAGCTCTGTAGGAAATATAATTTTTTCTTAATTGAATTAAGGGACATACAGAATTAAAATTAAATATAAGGAAATACCATACTAAGACATAAGGAGGGAACGGGCCTATGAAGCTTTGTTTCATCGGTGCAGACCATGAAGTTACCGGCAGCTGTCATTATCTTGAAATTGGTGATAAGCATATTCTTGTAGATTATGGTATGGAGCAGGGGAGAATATCCTTCGAGCATGTGGACCTGCCTGTGAGTGAGGCAGAGATAGATTATGTTTTCCTGACGCATGCGCACGTTGATCACTCCGGAAATCTTCCGCTTCTATATGCAAGAGGATTCCGCGGGAAGATATATATGACAAGGCCCACAGCGGATCTGTGCAGCATCATGCTTCGCGACTGCGCGCACATCCAGATGCAGGAGGCTGAGTGGAGAAAGCGCAAAGGCAAGAGGAATAAGGAAATTAAGCAGATAGAGCCGTTGTATACCATGGAGGATGCAGACAACACGCTGCGTCACATCATTCCGTGCGACTACGATAAGAAAATCGAAGTCTGCGAGGGTGTACAGATAAGGTTCACAGATATAGGTCATTTGCTCGGATCTGCCAGCATCGAGGTGTGGCTATCTGAAAAGGGCGCCGATAAGAAAATCGTCTTTTCAGGAGATATCGGCAACAATGATCAGCCGCTTATCAAGGATCCTACTTTCACATCAACCGCGGACTATGTTGTCATGGAATCGACCTATGGTGACAGATATCATGGCGAAGAGAAGCCTGACTACGTAGGCGAGCTTGCGGAGATATTAAACAGGACCTTTGCGAGGGGCGGAAACGTGATCATTCCTTCCTTTGCAGTTGGAAGAACCCAGGAGATGTTATATTTCCTTCGTATTATAAAAAAAGAAAAACTTGTCACGGTTGTGCCTGACTTTCCGGTATATGTGGACTCCCCGATGGCTGTTGAAGCGACAGAGGTTTTCACTGACCATGCAATAGAGTGCTATGATGAGGAAGCGATGGCACTTGTGAAAAATAAGATAAATCCCATATCCTTCCCGGGGCTTAACCTTGCGATTACAACAGAGGAATCCCGCGCGATAAATGAGGAGGAGACACCAAAGGTTATCATCTCAGCGTCGGGTATGTGCGAGGCGGGGCGTATCAGACATCATTTAAAACACAATCTCTGGAGACCGGAATCCACAATCCTGTTTGTAGGCTATCAGTCCATAGGAACAACGGGACGCGCGATCATTGACGGCGCGGATGAAGTAAAGCTCTTCGGAGAAGTTATTGATGTCGAGGCGGAAATCTGCAAGATGACCGGTCTCTCCGGACACGCAGACAAGGGAGGCCTTATCAGATGGATTCAGGGATTTACGGAAAAGCCGAAGAAGGTATTCATAGTTCACGGTGAGGATTCGGCATGTACTTCCTTTGCAAATTGTCTGAAGGATGAGTACGGATTTAACACCTATGCGCCTTACAGCGGAACCGAGGTCGACCTTATTTCAGGTCAGATAATTAAGGAAGGGGTTCCGAAGGCAGCAGTCAAGAAGACCAGCAAGGTTGTATCTGACGTATTTACAAGACTTAAGGCAGCAGGCGCAAGACTTACGGCGATTATTGCAAGAAGCGAGGGTATGACCAACAAGGACAAGGCCAAGTTTGCCGACCAGATTCTTGCACTTTGTGATAAGTGGGAGAACTGAAAGAAGTATATATGTTAAACAAGAAGCAGGCGCACGGGAGTGCGCCTGTTATCATTATTTCTTTATATAAGGAATGCTTAGTCATCGCCCCATATTTCTATAAATTTATCAAATCTGGGCAATCGGATTTTTAATCTGCCTCTTGAATCCCCATCGACTAAGTGTTTGTTTATCAATCTGTTTCTGAATACAGGATATGATGCCGCATTTTTCATTTGGGATTTGATGTCTTCGGCTTTTCCGTCTTTGGTTTTGTATAAACATCTGACTACTTCTTTTTCACCATCTGTCAGTGATTGCCAAATCAGGTCATATGAATCTTTGAACAAAATGCGTTCATAATCAGGTATGAGGTCGTCAAGTGTTTCATCATCTTTCTTGCTAAAATATAGAGAACCTAATACCTGATATGCATAAGCATATTCACCTGAAACGGATTCTATTCTTCTGGCTTCTTCTGAATCAATTCCCAACAGTTTTTCATACATATAGGCGATATCAAATTTGTTCAGGCCTTTTATTTCTCGTGAATCAGCTCTCTTAAAGAATGTAAGATTCTTTTCTGATGAAAAGTCTTCAATGTTTTCTGATAATCCTGTAACTATCAGGTATATCTGTAGTCCCTCCAACTGCATTGAACCAATCATTGACAAAAGACGGACCATTTCAGGGGTTTTTGAAATATCATCGATTCCAACGAGAACCTTATATTTTTTTTCGTTCGCAATGGTAATCATTTTTGTAAGTGTCGCTTCCTCAGAATAAAAATGCTCATTCTCTGTATATGATCTCGAAACATTAATGGATTCTTCTCCTGATACTACTGCGATATTACCTTTTGCAGATGTGGATGAACTAACAGCTGTTGTTATATTCTTGGAATTGATAAATTTTTCCAAGCTGAGCTTTGAAATAAGCGTCGAAACGGCATCACCTGAAGATGACAACGGATATACCAGCCATCCCTTATCCTCTTTAAGTGTGCGAATTACCTTGCTATATTCTACTGACTTGCCTGAACCGCGCAGTCCTGTAATCTTATATACATATTTGGCGGAGTCATCACTTCTGAAATTCTCTATTATTTCATCAGCTATACCATTGTCAATATAAGCCTTTCCGGCAATTCCGGGGGTTCTTGTGAAAGGATCAATTTTCTTGTTCATGATACTCCACCTACTTTCAATATTTGTTTTTGATTAAATCGTGTTGCATGTTATGAATTGTTACTAAATTTTATTATTTGTTATTATTTGTTATTATTTGTTGCTATATGTTATTATTGTTTATTGTTTGTTATCATTTTATTCTGCTTTTTATTTTTAGTCAAACGCTAAATATTGTGATTTTCAAAGATTAATAGTCTAATCCTAGTATTTGTGGTAGAATATATGAGGAGTTTTATTGTAAATTCATAGAATCCTTCTATGAGATATATGCAATCTACGAGATTGCAAGATTTTTTATGTGAGGTGAAAGGTATGAAAAAAGGGATAATTGCAGCGCTTGCATGCGCTCTGTTTATTACGGCAGTTCCGCTTACGGCAAAAGCCTGGACGGGAACTCCCATCAGGGGATACGACAATCAGGAAAATGCTACTCCTCTGACAAATGGTGAGGCTTATTTTGAAGAAGCCATCATTGAGGATAAGGGATATTACTACAAGTTCAACACAGGAGCTCAGGACGGAGTTAGTCTGGTGAGCCTTGAGTCCGTTGTTGAGAACAGCACAGCCAGCGGTCAGTTCACGGCTAAGATCCTTGACAGATATGGAAGCGTTATTTCTCAGCAGACAGTTGGCGGAGCAGGTGCGGCATACAGAAATGATGCCGGCGGAAGAGCACTTGATATCATGTTCCCGCTCAACGGACTTGCTAAGAATGAATGGTATTATATTTGCCTCAGCGCAAATGATGGCAACGCAAGTGCAAGCTATCCGATTACCAACAGACTTTGTGTTAAATTTGTTTCTTTCCTTCCTGCTGAGGGATTTACCATGAAGCATGAAGGCAACAAGCTGAACTTTAGCTGGAGTAACGTTCAGAAGGCAAATAACTACAGCACACTTAGCTCTTTTGACGGTTTCTGTCTTGAACTTTATGCAGATAATGTAACCAAGATCAAGGAAATCGGAAACGGCGGTGCTACATCATATTCACTTTCCACAACAGATCCCGATCTTTTAAGTCTCGGATATCCGGCAAAGGGCGTTCGCATAAGACTCGGCTGCATTCAGAAGTATCGTTCTGCTCTTGAGCATACGGTTACTACAACTAATTGTGTTTATTCCAACACCATATTTGTTACGGAAGTAGTTAAGAAGAAGACAGCATCAGCAGTCTCAGATTATAAGTATGAAATTACAAGAGTTGCCGGTGACGGATCAGGAACAGTTAAGCTTCTTGGTTTCACAAAGGCAAATAACAACATCAAGAATGTGAAGATCGGCGCGACTGTAAATATTGATGGTACTACATACAAAATTACCGAGATAGATCAAAAGGCATTTGCCGGTAATAAGAAGATTAAAACTGTAGAGATCGGCGATAATGTGACCAAGATCGGAACAAAGGCATTTGACAGCTGTACAAGCCTTAAGAAGATTACCTTCAGAACAAGAAATCTCAGTTCAGTCGGCAAAAATGCATTTACCAACATAAGCAAGAAGACTACAGTACTCAGCCCCGATTCAAAGCTTAGAAAGAAATACAAGAAGCTTCTTAAAAAGAAGATCGTCGGCGGCGTTAAGTACAAGATTATCTAAGAACTGTTTTGTTCGGAGGATTCAATGAGTAAAGCTGATGAGATTTTCATAAATATGTGCAAGGACATCCTTGAGAACGGTACCAGTACTGAGGGCGAGAAGGTTCGCCCTCACTGGGAGGATGGAACGCCTGCATATACGATAAAAAAGTTCGGCGTGGTTAACCGCTACAATCTTGCAGAGGAGTTCCCGATAATGACTCTTCGCAAGACCGCGCTCAAGAGTGCAACGGATGAGATGCTCTGGATCTGGCAGCAGAAGTCCAACAATGTAAACGATCTGCACAGCCACATCTGGGATGAGTGGGCTGATGAAAACGGCTCAATCGGTAAGGCCTACGGCTATCAGATGAGCGTTAAGCACAAGTATAAAGAGGGAATGTTTGATCAGGTTGACAGGGTTATCTATGATCTTAAGAACAATCCTTTTTCCAGAAGAATTATGACCAATATCTATGTGCACCAGGATCTGTCAGAGATGAACCTATATCCCTGTGCCTACAGCATGACCTTCAATGTTACTCAGAAAAAGGGCGACGATAAGCTCACCCTGAATGCAATTTTGAATCAGCGCTCTCAGGATGTGCTGGCAGCAAACAACTGGAATGTTGTTCAGTACTCTGTTCTGGTTCATATGCTTGCGCAGGTCTGCGATATGAAGGTAGGTGAGCTTGTGCACGTGATCGCTGATGCTCACATCTATGACAGACATGTAGATATTATCAAGGAACTAATAAAAAGAGAGCCGAAGCCTGCTCCGACTTTCAAGCTGAACCCCGATGTTCACGATTTTTATGAGTTCACAAGAAATGATGTCTCGCTTGAGAACTACGAGGTGGCGGGCGAGCAGATCACGAATATACCGATAGCGATTTAAGAGGAAAAATACATGAAAATGATTCTATCTGCCGACGAGCATTGGGGAATCGGCAACAAGGGCCAGCTCCTTATCAGAATTCCAAACGACATGAAGAACTTCAGAGCAGAGACCATGGGCAAGGTACTGGTTTACGGAAGAAAGACACTTGAGACCTTCCCGGGGCAGCAGCCGCTTGAAGGAAGAAAGAATATTATTCTTTCAACCAATCCCAATTACGAAGTAAAAAATGCTACAGTAGTTCATGATCTTGATGAACTGAAGGATGCACTTGCAGAGTATGACACGGACATCGTGTATTGCATCGGCGGAGCGAAGGTATACGAAGAACTTCTTCCGATGACAGATACCTGCATTGTTACCAAGATTGACAGGACCTTTGAGGCTGACCGTTTCTTCCCGAATCTCGATGAATCGGAGGAATGGGAACTTGTCGAGGAGAGCGAGGAACAGGCGTATTTCGATACGACCTACACCTTCAGAACCTACAAGCGGAAGTAATATTTAAAAGAGCATATTATAATGATAAGGACTCCCAAGAATTTGTAATGTAATTCGTGGGAGTTTTTGTTTATATAACTTTTATAAAGTATGAAAAAAAGTAACATCTGTAGTGTATAGGTGTATTTTATAATTTTTATATATAGGTATTTTTTTAGTCCGGAGGTACACGAATGCTGCTGATTGATGATATTCCTACCAATAAAATCGGACCATTAAGGTATAGAGCCGGGAAAGTGTTCCCTTTTGGGGCAACGCTCCGGGAAGACGATAGTGTAAATTTCAGCGTTTACTCGAAGGAGGCCACAGGTTGTACCTTGGTTTTGTTTCACCACGGTCAGAAAAAGCCGTGGATAAAAATACCGTTTCCTGAAGAGTACAGAATCGGAAATGTGTACACTATGCTCGTTTATGGTATAAATTCCGAGACCACCGAATACGGATATATTTTTGATGGCCCCTATGAGCCTGAAAAAGGGCTTTTATATGACAAGAACAGAGTGCTGCTGGATCCTTATGCAAAATCGATTTCCGGCAGGACCGTATGGGGGAAGAAACATCGTGAAGATGAGCAGTTTGTTCATAGAGGGCAGATTGTGGATGAGGACTTTACATGGGGCGGGGACAAACCCCTTGAAATTCCGGTAGAGAAGCTGGTTATCTATGAGATGCACGTTCGCTCTTTTACACAAAATAAGAACAGCAATGTCAGGCACAGAGGGACTTATGCCGGAGTTATGGGAAAAATCCCGTACCTTAAGGAGCTTGGCATAAACTGTGTTGAACTCATGCCTGTTTTTGAATTCGATGAGTTTGAAAATTCGAGAGAGGTCGGTGGAAAAAGACTTTATAACTACTGGGGGTATTCCACGGTGGGCTTCTTTGCGCCGAAGGCCGGGTATGCAGCTTCTGCTCCTCTTGGAATGGAAGGTTACGAATTCAAACACATGATCAAGGAATTCCACAAGAATGGAATAGAAGTAGTACTGGATGTGGTTTTCAATCATACTGCTGAAGGAAATGAGAACGGGCCTTACATTTCATATCGCGGAATCGATAACAGGACCTATTATCTCCTTACACCCGAGGGATATTACTACAATTTCAGTGGCTGCGGCAATACCATGAACTGCAATAATCCCATTGTGAGGCACATGGTGCTGGACTGCCTCAGATACTGGGTGACGGCGTATCACATCGACGGCTTCAGGTTCGATCTTGCATCGATTTTGTCGAGAGATAAGGATGGATCTCCGATGATGAATCCGCCCCTTTTGAACAATATAGCCAATGATGTGGTACTTGGAAAATCACTGCTGATTGCTGAAGCCTGGGATGCCGGCGGGCTCTATCAGGTCGGCAATTTCCATCATTGGGGAGAGCGCTGGGCTGAGTGGAACGGAAAATACAGAGACTGCATCCGCAAATTCATCAAGGGCGGTGAGGAACAGGCTCCCGAAATAATAAGGAGAATAAGCGGTTCCAAGGATCTCTACGGAGAAGGAGGTTTCGAATCCTCGGTTAATTTTGTATGCTGTCATGACGGTTTTACACTCTATGATCTTGTATCCTACAACGACAAGCACAACGAGGCCAACGGTGAGAGGAACCAAGATGGCTGTAATGACAACGACAGCTGGAACTGTGGCTTCGAAGGCGACACTGATAATCCTGACATCTTAGATTTGCGGTTCAGACAGATGAAAAATCTGATGACCATACTTCTTACAAGCCGCGGAATGCCTATGCTGCTTTCCGGGGACGAATTTGGGAATACACAGTTTGGCAACAACAACGCGTATTGTCATGATGATGAGATTTCCTGGCTGGACTGGTCGCTTCTTGATAAGAATAAGCACCTGTATGACTATGTAAAAACGCTAATAGCCTTCAGAAAAAGGCATCCTGTTATGTATACGGGTTCTGCGGACGGCGAATATAACGGTACGGGATATCCGGAACTGTCATTTCATGGATGCAGGGCTTGGGATATTGATACGAATTCACCGGGGCTTGCCTTTGCATACATGTATTCGGAGGATGGCCAAAAGTACGGCCTTAAAAAGAATACATTCATTTATGTGGCTGTAAATGCGCACTGGGAGGATCACGATTTTGAACTGCCTATTTTGCCTGAAGGGTATAAATGGGAGCTTGTACTCGAATCAGGAGGCTATGGCTATGACGGTTCGGGAAGAATATGTTTAAAGAACAGATCCACGGCAATACTTAAGGCAAATTGATAATGGATGATAAAATATATCCTTTTTCCTTGACCTAAGGGGTAGTTTGAGATAATATAATATTTGTTTACTTTGACAGTTTAAAGTGTCAAAATGTTAAAGAGTTAAATAATCACAGGATGGCTTGAAAATACCGGGGTTACACCGGCTTTTTAAAAGGAGCATCCGAAAAAACGAGGAGGAAACGTATGAAAAAGAAGATTCTTGCTATGGTTCTTAGCACAGCTATGATTTTCAGTATGACAGGCTGCGCTCGTACAGCAGGCGGCAACACTACTTCTGAGCCTGCAAAGACAGAGGAGACTGCAGAGGCAGATACAACTGAAGCAGAAGCTGCTGATGATACAGCAGAGGCTGAGGATGCTGCAGAGGAGGTGACCGAAGAGGCAGCTTCTGAGGATGCAGAGGATCCCGAAGGCGGTAAGACTTTCCACGTAGGTGTTATCCAGCTGGTTGAGCATCCCGCACTTGATGCTGCTACAAAGGGCTTCGAGGAAGGCCTTGAGGAGGCACTTGGTGAGGCAGGCTATTCAGTAGAGTTCGATTATCAGAACGCTCAGGGCGAGCAGGCTAACTGTGCTACCATCGCTACAAAATTCGTAAATGACAAAGATGATCTTATCATGGCAAACGCAACACCTGCACTTCAGGCAGTTGCAGCTGCTACAGGTGATATCCCGGTAGTCGGAACATCAATCACAGACTACAAGTCAGCAGGCGTAATCAATGATAACAATGCACCCGGCACAAACGTTACAGGTGCTTCCGACCTTGCTCCCGTAGACGAGCAGATCGCACTTCTTCAGAAGCTCGTTCCCGATGCTAAGCAGGTTGGTATTCTTTACTGCTCATCAGAGGCTAACTCCAAGTTCCAGGTTGACCTTGCTGCCGCAGCTCTTGATGCAGCAGGTATCGGTTACAAGGAGTACACAGTTGCTGATTCTAATGAGATTCAGTCAGTTGTTACAAATGCAATCGCTAACAGCGACTGCCTGTACATCCCTACAGACAACACAATCGCCGATAACATGTCTATCGTTAAGAATGCAGCATGGCCTGCAAAGCTTCCCATCATCTGCGGTGAGGAGAACATGTGCAAAAACGGCGGTCTTGCAACACTTTCCATCAGCTACTATGACCTCGGCGTTACAGCAGGTAAGCAGGCTTTCGAGATTCTTGTAAACGGCAAGAACCCTGCAGAGATGCCTATCGAGTATGTATCCGAAGGTATCACAAACGAGTACAATCCTGAGACTGCTGAAGCTATCGAGTTTGACGATGCTCTTCTTGATGGCCTTACAGCAATCGATATGTCAGAGTAATCTATCGGAATACATTTTAATTAAAAAACAGGCGAAGGTGCTCATATCACGCGAGCACCTTCTTATCTTGTTTTTTCAAAACAAGATAAGCGCTCCGCGGGATGCGCAGCTCGCAGAAAGGTAGTTATTGCTCACGCAATCTGCTCGCGCGCAAGAATTTCGCAAGCGAAATTCTATTTCTATGCGTTGTATATTATTTTACAAAGGAGTAATATTTATGATCTCGCTATTACATGCACTGCCGGGTTCTGTTGCCCAGGGACTTATCTGGGGAATTCTGGCAATCAGCGTTTTTCTCACATTCAAGGTACTTGACTACGCCGACATGACTGTTGACGGATCCTTCTGTACCGGAGGAGCTACCTGCGTAATGCTTATGCTCTCAGGACAGAGCGTATATGTAGCTCTCATTTGTTCATTTCTTGCAGGAATGTGTGCCGGCTATGTTACCGGACTTCTGCATACAATGTTGAAAATTCCGCCGATACTTTCCGGAATCCTTACACAGCTCGGTTTATATTCGGTGAACCTTGCCATTATGGGAAAATCGAACCAGGCGATAAGCGTAGATCAGTATGCTCTTATTGTCAGCCTCAGATTTATTAACTATTCAATCATCATGAGCGTGATCATAGTTGCGATAATCATTTTCCTTCTGTACATGTTCTTCGGAAGCGAGATCGGATCAGCTATCCGTGCTACCGGATGTAATCAGAACATGGCAAGAGCACAGGGTATCAATACCGGTCGCTGCATCAGAATCGGACTTGTTGTAAGTAACGGTCTTACAGCTTTTGCCGGCGGACTTTATGCACAGTATCAGGGAAATGCCGATGTCAACGCAGGTCGTGGTGCTATCGTTATCGGACTTGCTGCGGTTATCATCGGTGAGGTTATTTTCGGATCAAGACATAATTTCGCAGTGAGAATGGGAGTATCTGTTGTAGGCGCGATCATTTACTACATCGTAATCGCAGTTGTTCTTCAGCTCGGACTTCCTTCAACATACCTTAAGCTCTTAAGTGCGGTACTCGTTGCGGTATTCCTTGGAATCCCGGCTATTCAGGGATATCTTGGAATCAAGGTGAAACAGAGATAAAGTAAAAAGAGCATAAGCAGAGGAAAAGAAACTATGTTAGAAATCAAGAATCTTGTAAAGATATTCAATAAAGGAACAATCAACGAGAGAGTCGCTCTTAACGGCGTTGATCTCACATTGAACGACGGAGACTTCGTAACTGTTATCGGTGGTAACGGTGCGGGAAAATCGACCATCCTTAACGCTGTTGCAGGCGTGTGGCCGATTGATGAGGGAAGCATAGTCCTGAACGGACATGATATAACAAAGCTCCCCGAGTACAAGAGAGCACAGTACATTGGTCGTGTTTTTCAGGATCCCATGATGGGAACCGCTGCTACAATGCAGATTGAAGAGAATCTTGCACTTGCTGCAAGACGTGGACAGAGCAGAGGTCTTAAGAGCGGAATCAATAATAACGAGAGAGCAAGGTACAAAGAGCTTTTGAAGTCACTTGATCTCGGACTCGAGGATCGTCTTACCAGTAAGGTCGGACTTTTGTCCGGTGGTCAGAGACAGGCAGTGACTCTTCTTATGGCTTCACTTAAAAAGCCCGATCTGCTCCTTCTCGACGAGCACACAGCAGCCCTTGATCCCAAGACCGCAAAGAAGGTGCTTGAGATCTCCGAAAACATCATCAAGGAGCACGGTCTTACAGCCCTCATGGTTACACATAACATGAAGGATGCCATCGCTCATGGAAATCGTCTTATCATGATGAGTGAAGGTAAGATCATCTATGATGTATCGGGTGAGGAGAAGAAGAACCTCAAGGTTGCCGATCTTCTTCAGAAATTCGAAGAGGCCGGAAATGATGAGGTCAATGATGCTATGGTGCTTTCATAAAGGATAAAAAATAAGCCCTCTGTAATCTGCATGATTCTCTTGGAAGAATAGCAGGTTACGGAGGGCGTTTATTTATTTCATCTTATGAGCGATTAAAGCTGCATTTTTGGTTTACTTAACCTTAATGGGTTTGCGGGTGTATTCTGACCATCCGGAGAAATACTTCTTGCCGTCTTTTACAACATAAGTTCTTACGCCAACATAGTATTTCTTTCCCTTCTTAAGCTTCTTGATGGTTACTGTACCGTTCTTCTTTTCGAACTTTACCTTCTTATTTGCAAATGCTTTTTGTACACGATTTTTTTCGAAATACTTATCTGTGGCACAAATAACCTCATAGCCATCAGCATCCTTAACTTTCTTGAATGTTACTTTGAGAGCCTTCTTGGAAGGAGACTCGACCTTGACGAGCTTGGAGGTTGCAGCCTTAGATTCAAATACGCAGGCAATATCAACTTTAATATCTTTTGTATCCATGTTGAGGAATGAGATGTAATAGTCACCAGCTGTCAATTTGATATTACCAAAATCAGTTTTATTTTCTACATCCTTTACGAGTGTAAGTTCTTTTTCGAGCTCAGGCTTTTCGGCATCTGCCTTCCAGAAATCAACATAAACTTTCCCGTCGCCAAAAATGCTGAAGGTGATTTTTCCATCAACCCCTGCATGGAATTTGAAACAGGTACAATCATTTTTGTCAGGTGCTGTGTCACCTTCTTTTCTTCCTGTTATGGTATCTGACTTGCAGTACTCTTCCTCACTAATTACTTCTATGGCATCCTTTTGAAGATTATCCCTTACATCCTTGAAAGTCTTCAACTGGGTTGCGCCTGCCTTGGCAGGGAGCTCTGCATGCGCAACAATAGCTGGTGCAATGGGCGCTGCCAATGTGGTGGCAGATAAAACACCTGCCATGGTTATTGCAAATCTTTTTCTAAATCTCTCAAATACTTTCATGAAAACCCTCCTATTCATAAGAAAAAGTGCATAAGAATGCAGTATTCCTATGATTTTGAGTATAAGCGCGCGTGGTATACACTTCAATAGAATGGAGGTTTATTTCATACAATTATAATAATGTTTATTTATGGGAAATAAACGTATAAATACAATAAAATATTACAACTATATTGATGAAAAATATTCCCATGATAAAGCATCCTTAATAATACCGAATACGGTTTAAACTCGGATATAAATGTGATATGATAGTAAATGATAATAAACAAAAACACCCGTAAACGGCTATTTATTTATGCTTTTATTATGATGCTCCGGAGGTGTACTCATGACTATAGATGAAATGAAGCAGAGAAGGCGGGAATTTGGATACTCCTATAAAAAGCTTTCGGAGTTATCCGGGGTACCACTGGGGACAATACAGAAGATTTTTAACGGAGAGACGAAGTCACCCAGGCATGATACCATCGTGATGTTACAAAAGGTATTGGAGCCGGATAGTGCTGCGAAGGAAAGCTATAGGTTTAAATCTTATGGCGATAGCAAAGAAAAAAAATACGGCGCGGAGGGGGAACACTACGAAAACCTGAGAGAAGAGCCTGCTATAATTTATGGGAGTAAGAAAAAAGTCGACCTGGAGCATTTTAATGGGAAGAAGCAGGGAGAATATACAATTGAGGATTACGAGGCTCTTCCGGATGATGTGCGAGTTGAGCTAATTGACGGTTATTTCTTTTATATGGATGCGCCATCTACGAGACATCAGCTTATGGGCGGTGAAATCTATGCACCGATTCGCAATTATATAAGAAAAAACAAAGGAAAATGCATACCCTTTATATCACCGACAGACGTACAGCTTGACAGAGATGATAGGACTATTCTGGAGCCGGACGTTTTTATAGTTTGTGACCCATCTAAGATTACTGAGAAGAGAATATATGGCAATCCTGATTTTGTTGTTGAGATCATATCGCCATCAACCGCGAGAAAGGACAGGTTTATCAAGGCTAAAAAATATAAGTATGCCGGTGTTAAGGAGTTCTGGCTTGTGGATCCAAAGAAGAGGAATGTGCTTGTGTATAGCTTTGACGATGAGGATAATGATGATATAACTATCTATGGGTTTGGAGATAAGATTCCGATAGGGTTATATGACGGAAAACTGCAGATTGATTTCGCAGATATCGCAGAGTATGTGGATTCGATTTGCGGACCGGTAGAATAGGATTTATGAAAAATGAATTATAAATTTGAAGAAACCACTGATGAAAAAAATGGAAAGTATCTCATAATAAAGGGTTGTGAAGACTCGTGCAGACAGCTGGTTATACCGGAGTCCGACAGTAATCTTGTTCCGGTGAGGATTATCGGTAATCATGCCTTTTCCTCAAGAGATGACCTTGTAGAGGTTGCAATTCCGAATTCTGTACACACTATTCTTGGATTTGCTTTTCATAACTGCGGGAATCTCAAGAAAATATCGTTAACCGATTCGGTCACGGAGTACCTTGACGGTGGTACGAGACAGTGTGAGAGCCTTGAAGAAATCGAGGTTTTCCTGGAAAATGGGAACAACTACATTATACGAAGAATCCTCGAGGACAATGACAGGCGATTGACCTTCAGAATGCATATGCCTGATGGCGAGGCTCTGCTGGTATTTCCGGGATTTAACTATGATTTTGTGGAAAATACGATGGCGAGAACTATTCAGTTTGCCATTGAGGGAACCGGTTATGCTTACAGAGAGTGCGTAAAAAGTGACCAGATAGGCTTTAGAGAGTACGATAACCTCTTTTCAAAAGTTTCGGCGGATGATAAGGGCACGGCAGAGATGATCGCGATGGCGAGAATCCTTGCACCCTATGAACTATCTGAAGATGCCCGTATTGCCTATGAGAAGTGGCTCCTGGAGCATGCTTTGAAGAGTTTGACCATAGCGGTCGATAATGCAGGAACTGTCTCAAAAGGTAAGGCAGGGACAAATACCGTAGCTAATATAGGAACCTTTGATGATTATCTCAGAGATACCGAGGAACACACCGCTTTCTACCTTGAACGAAAGCTTATAACGAAGGCCGATGCCCGTAAATTAGCACATATAGCTGCTGACAGAGGTATCACCGCAATAGTTAGTATGCTTATGGACTACGCAGAAACTGACAGTGATGTGGAGAAAAGTGGTGACGAAAGTGTCACAAATCGTAAAGATGACAATATTCTTGAATTGGATTTCTAATAAGCCTTCCCCTTGGGGAATACAGAATAATAAAAGCCTTCCCCTTGGGGGGCGCACGACGTCCGGGGGACGTCGGCTTTGCGCGGACCGGAGCGGAGCGGAGACAGGTGGCACGAAGTGCCGGATGAGGGGTACATTTTGAACCAAACAGATAACCTTGCCAACAAAATATGGACCAGCGTCAAAACGGAGCTTCTTTTATCCATGCGATTCATGGCTCCGGCTCTTTCCATACTCGAAATTCGGCGTGATATGTCCACCACATCGGTAGGGACTGACGCGGTCAGCGTGCTGTATAATCCTAATTATGTTTTCAAAACCTATGTCGAGGATCCGAATAAACTAAACAGGACCTACCTTCATATGCTGATGCATTGCATGTTCAGGCACATGTACAGGGCTTCGGAGTACCCGGATGCTGAGTTGTGGGATCTTGCCTGCGACATTGCGGTGGAGAGCATCCTTGATTCAATGGATTATCAGTGCATTTACAGAGTCAGCTCCGATCTCAGGGAGCGGTGGTATGGGAAGCTCACGGAAGAACTTAAGGTCCTGACAGCAGAGAAGATATATAGTTTTCTGGAGAAAAATGTTGAATGGAACATAAGGGACTCAGGTTCCGCCAACGAGAATCTGATTACGGAAGATACCTGGAACCGCCTGGTACGCGAGTTCAAGCTGGACGACCACAGCTTCTGGGACAGGCTTGATAATAAGGAAGAAGAGCCCCGTAAGGAAGATAAGCCCGACATCGACATGCAGATGCAGATGAGGCTCAGAAGGGCCAATAAAAAGGAAGTCGAGGATGCCTGGAAGAATACTGCGAAACGCATAAAGAGCGATATTGCAAGTCTCGGCGATGAGAAGAGCACCGAGACGGGGAGCCTTAAATTCTATCTGAAAGCGGACACCCAGGATAAGACCTACTACACCGATTTTCTTAACCAGATAGCGGTTGTAAGGGAGGAAATACGCATAGATCCGGATTCCTTCGATTACGGACTGTATAATTACGGCATGGAGATCTACGGCAATATGCCTCTTATAGAAGAGAATGAGTACAGCGAGACACACAAGGTCGACGAATTGGTAATAGCAATCGACACGTCAGCCTCATGTTCCGAAGAACTCGTACAGACATTTCTTAATGAAACTGCCGGGATTTTGCGTAGCAGCGAGAATTTTTTCCGGGAGATACACGTCCACATCATTGAGTGCGACAACAGAGTCCAAAATGACCTGACTATCAATCATCCCGAGGAGATGGAGCACTACGCCGACAGATTTGAGATTTCAGGCGGATATGGAACAGACTTCAGACCGGTATTTTCCTATGTGGACGACCTTAGGAAAAAAGGAGAGTTGAAGCATCTTCGAGGTCTCATGTACTTCACTGATGGCTTTGGGGACTATCCCGAGAAACCCACGGACTACGATACCGCCTTCGTTTTTCCGTCGGACAAGGAGACCGGCGCCGACAAAATGCCAAACTGGGCGATTCAATTATACATCTAAAGGCCTTCCCCTTGGGGGGAAGGTGGCAGCATAGCTGCCGGATGAGGGGAGAAAGGACGAATATGAACATACAACAAGCGAAGCAGGAAATCATCAACACCATAAAGGCATACCGCGAAAAGGACGAGATGGGGAACTATCTCATCCCCGTGCAGAAGCAGCGCCCGATTCTTCTTATCGGACCTCCGGGAATCGGTAAGACAGCCATCATGGAGCAGGTTGCGGAGGAACTCTCGGTCAACCTCGTTTCCTATACCATAACTCATCACACCAGGCAGAGTGCGATCGGACTTCCCTTTATATCGAAGAAGGAATATGGGGGAAAAGAGACCTCCGTCACCGAGTACACAATGAGTGAGATCATCGCCTCCGTCTATGACAAAATAAATCAGACCGGCGTTAAGGAAGGAATCCTTTTCCTTGACGAGATAAACTGTGTATCAGAGACACTTGTTCCCACCATGCTGCAATTTTTGCAGTATAAGACCTTTGGTGCGCACAAGGTACCGGATGGTTTCATCATTGTTACGGCCGGAAACCCACCGCAGTACAACAAGGCTGTCAGGGACTTTGATATAGTTACCCTTGACCGTGTGAAGAGAATCGACATCGAGGAGGATCTCGAGGCCTTCAAGAGCTACGCAGATTTCAACGGAATTCACGGATCAATCCTGGCTTACCTCGATATTCACAAGGACAATTTTTACAGAATAAAAAATGATATCCAGGGCAAGCGTTTCGTAACCGCCAGAGGATGGGAAGATCTGTCACAGTTGATCAGAGCCTATGAAAAGCTCGGCATTGAGGTCGATGAGAAGGTGACTTCACAGTACCTTCAGGAGCCTGAGGTTGCCAGAGATTTTGCCATGTATTATGCGCTCTACCACAAGTATGAGGACGTATATAATGTCGATGAGATCCTCGAGGGGAGTGTTCCCGCTGAGAGAGATAAGCTGCGCAAGGCTCCTTTTGATGAAAAACTCAGCATAATAAATCTTCTTATAGACAGACTTAATCAGGAATTCAAGGCATATGACGGTGAGTTTGGAGTGCAGAAAAAGCTCCAGAAGGAGATTACTGACATTGTTAAGGGTACTGTTTTCGCGGAAGAACCTTCGATATATAAAAGGCTTCAGCTTCGTATAAAGGAAATGCGTGCAGAATACGAGCAGAAGGCCGGTGAACATCTGATGGATAAGTCATCCGAGATCACGCTTAAGAAGGAGATCCAGGCGCTTGAGAATCTTGAGAGAAAGCTTGCCAGCTCTGAGACTGAGGATAATAAGGATATTATCAAGGCATGGTTTTCCGAGAGAGAGCTCACACGTAGGGAGAGTGCCGAGAATACCGGAAAGCACCTTTCGAACTGTTTCTCATTCCTTCAGCAGATTTACGGCGAGGAGCAGGAGATGGTTCTGTTCCTTACAAGGCTGGATTCAGGTCACTATAGTCTGAACTTCATCCAGAATGAGGGCTCGGAGGAATATTACAAGTATAATAAGCTCCTGCTCCTTCGTGACAGGAGAAAAGAGATTGTAGCGCAGGTTCTGGAAGTGTGAGGAAACTCGCAAGTTTACGAATTGACACTTTCTATTCACAGATGCAGTATTTGTATTACAAGACATAGTAATGAAAACTACATATTCTGTAAATTGGACCATTCTATGATATTCGTGCTTATCGCCGGCTCCTACACGCCGGTTTGCGTTCTTGTGCTTAGTTCTAAGATTGGCATTCCGCTCCTTATAGCTGTCTGGAGTCTTGCAATCATAGGGATTTTGATGAAGCTTTTCTGGATCAACTGTCCGCGCTGGCTATCTTGTTGTCCGGCACATTAAATGAGTCCTCAATCTTCACTTTAAATGAGGCTGCATAGGGTGTCAGACAAAGGGTTCAGTCAGATTGTTTGACACCTGATTTTCAGATTATATAAATGAAATCATCCCTCACGCACTTTAAATGAGTGAGGGATATAATCCTAACCAAGTTCGCAGTCATTGACTGCCTGCATGACGATGTCGGTTGTAATGAGATCAGCTTTGGCGCTGTCACCTATAAGGAGGCTGGCGTTACAGTACTTGTTTATGAGACGCGGAGTTCCATCAGCTGCGTTGAGTATTGCTTCTATTGCTGCATCATCAAAGATGGTCTG
>NZ_AUJZ01000018.1:0-52373 GCF_000424485.1 Butyrivibrio sp. WCD2001
ATCTGGGAAGACACCCTTACCTATAAGGCAAATACAGGTGCAGCTGTAGAGGATATTGTTGATAAGGGAGAAATCGGCGAAGGACTTACAGTAAGAGCAGCCGATACATTCACAAACGGCACCTACAAATTCAAAGAGTGGAATACACAGGCTGATGGACAGGGAACAACATATGAGCCTGGTAATACATACACACTCACGGATGAGGATGACGTCCTTTATGCGATCTGGGAAGACACCCTTACCTATAAGGCAAACAATGGAACCGGAGATGAAAGTGTAACTTCAGGTGAGATTGGTGAATCACTTATAGTAAAAGAGTGTACCTTTAATGAAACACGTTATACATTTGTTGAATGGAATACTAAGGATGATGGAACCGGTGTAAGTTATAAACCGAATACCAGTACTTATACACTCACAGATAAGGAAGACGTCCTTTATGCAATCTGGGAAGATACGCTTTCCTATGATGCTAATGGCGGTGAGGGTACGATGAAACCCACAACCGGAATTGCGGAAGGTGATGTAACAATTAGCGATAACGAATTCACCAGAGAGGGATACACTTTCAATGGTTGGAATACGGTTGCAAATCCTTCAGACAATGATCCTGGAGCAGCATACAATAACGGAGGTACATACAGATTAACTTCCGGCGATGATATCCTTTATGCTCAGTGGGCTGCAAATTACAACGTATTCTATGATGCTAAAGGAAACGGTGCTGTATCGAATAAGGAAGATACGAATCTTGTACAGCGCACAACAGATAAGATAAAAGGTTCAACAGCTATACCTGACAAGGGATACAGATTTGTTAAATGGATTAAGTATGGTCCGGAGACACCTGAGAATCCTATGGGAACAGAGATAGTTGTTTCCGATAAGGAAGTCCTTGATGCCACGACTATAGCAAATAACCTCAATATTAATCCTGAGACAGAGCTCTATGAGGATACTTATTTCATAGCCGTATTTGAAGAAAGCGATGAAGTATATCACGTTCTTTACATCGGCGAAAAGGGCGGAACTGCATCACCCGGTGACCAGTCAGATAAGCTTCGTTCGTTCGAAAATATAACCGGTTCAACAGCTATTCCTGAAGACGGATATGAGTTCGAGGGCTGGTACAAGAAGGTTAAGAATGAAGATGGCTCTGAAACATTAGTAAAGATTGAAGGCGCAGAGCAGACTCTTAGCAAGGACCTTGCAAGGGATTATCTTAATAAGAATGAAAAGAACATAGACAATGCAGCCGGTTACACATCAGGTGAGCCGAACGCTTACTACACAACTTATGAAGATACAACCTTTGTTGCTAAGTTCAAGGCAGTTATTTATAACATTACCTATGAATACAGACTTGCAGAGGGTGTTGAGAAACCCGCAAACTGGGATGCACTTGTAACAGAGCTTGCAACACATAACAGAACCGCTATGAGCGGTGAAGAGTTTATGTGTCCTGATCTTCCGACAGTAGATGGATACACCTTCGGCCTTTGGAATATGGAAAAAGTTGCCAAGGAAACTCCTTCAACACTTGGAAAGATACTAAACTTCTTTGGTGATGTTGCAGATTTCATTACAGGTAAGACGGATGTTCGCGCTGAAAGCCAGAAGATGATAATGCCTGCATCAGATATCGTGGTTTACAGTATTGTTACCAAGAATCCTGAACAGCTCGATCCTCAGCCTGATCCTAAGCCCGATCCGAAGCCTACACCTGACGATGACGACGATGATGATGACGATGATACACCTAGAAGACGTCGTAATACACCCGGAAATAATGACAACAATAACAACGACAATAACGACAACACAGGTGATCCTCAGGTACTCGGAGATAAGAGAAATCCCGCTGATGATAAGGCAGTTCTCGGAGCAAAGAGAGACCAGGAAGAAGAGAAGAAGGTACTTGGCGCAAGACGTGGAGGAACCGACGACAACACCAACACTTCCAGAATAATCGTTCTTCTTATCGCAGCCGGAGCAGTAGCAACACTCCTTGTAACAGGTAAGAAACGTAAGGAAGAGGAAGAACAACAGTAAAAAATTCCGACAGGAATTTGAATATCTAACCAATGGGAAACCCCCACCGCTAAGCGGTGGGGGTTTCCTACGTTAATGGTTTTACATTTCAACTTTCACTATACAGTTTCTGCCGCCTTCTTTGGCGTCATACAATGCTTTATCAACTCGAAGGAACATATCCTTTGCATTTACACGTTTACTAACTGTAATAACTCCGAGACTTATGGTAAGGTGTCCGACACCGGGAAAATCGTGGTTTTCTACTCTTTTCCTAAGAGCCTCAGCTATAGACATCGCATCTTCACTTCCGGTATTTGGAAGTATGACGAAGAACTCTTCTCCGCCCCATCTTCCCGCATGCCCATCTGGAACGCCGCCCGCGGCATCATCCAAAAGGGCTGCAGTTTCCTTCAATACTTTATCACCGGTCTGGTGGCCGTATTCATCGTTCACACTCTTAAAGTAATCAATGTCTATCATCAAAAGACTAAGTGGAGTGCCATTTTTGGCTGTTTCATCAAGAAAATCGTAGATAATATCCTCAGTCTTTCCCCTGTTGAAAAGACCGGTGAGAGCATCTCTCTCTGCCATAAGCCTTAATTTTTCATTTAATACCTGAAGGTCTTTCTGTGCTTTCTGGAGTTCCTCCATGGTCGTGTAAACAAGACTTGTCAGCCTTCTCATCTGCGCAGCAGGCCCTTTTAGTATGGAATCATCCACCTGTACCTCGGGCAGTTCTTCATCCGAGGGCTCCCCTTCACGCATAGCTATGGAAAGCTGCGTTACATTGTGTTCAACAATCTCCCCCGATTCTGTATCGCGAATGACCTCACCCCAGGTATAGAAACCGGTAGTGGAACATAGCTGGCCGAAGGGCTTTAGCTCCAGATCAACATATCTTTCCCAGAACGCCTTTCGGACGATGCAGGAATAAATGAAAATTGCCTGCGGTTTAAAATCGTGAACCTTTTCAAGTCGCTCATTAACCTGCTTAACGATTGATGCGGGATTTCCGTAGGAAAGCTGGATATCCATCCCTTCCATTACGGAGCCGTGCATATTAAGAGAACCGTCCTCTTCTATGTGAATGGCACTTCTTAGCCACTCTTCGCCGTTATATTCTGCAAGAAGAGGGAAAGTATATCCTTCTTTAGCATTACTATCAAGTCGCCTGTCAATCTCAAGGAACTTTTCATAGATCCCGGAAGCAGGTCTGTTATCCAGCTCGATCAACTTGTGTCCGTCTGCCTTCGTAACTGTGAAGGGGACTCCCAGAGGCTCCCAACCGATAACCTTGTCTATATCTATATGAAAATCGCTGCCGGCAAAGGTTGTTACCAGTATGGAATCAAACATAATTCCGCTTGCATCGAACACATAGTGCACCGGAGAATTCATCGTATGACCGCCTGAATAGCCGCCAAAAATCCTTATGGATTTGTCACATTCATCAATTTCATCGAATAATTCTTTGGTATCAAACTCTGTACCGGGAAGTAAGAGCTCTGCGGCTTTAATCTCTGGAATGCTGTCTAGCTGCTCTCTTATTTTTCGGCCGACAGAGGGTTCATTTCCTTTAACATTGTCATAGCGGAATACTTCTGCCGTTGCGCTTTCTAAAAATAGCGCGCCAATAAGGATACCTTTTTTGATAAGGTGTCCGTCCATAATTTCTCCGGCTGACATAGTACCTACGATATCAGCTTCAGGGAACAGCTTCTGAAGTCTCTTCGCAGCATAAGCTGTAAACTTTTCCGCCTCCATACCGCTGTAAATATGAAAAAGTACCTGCTTATATTTGCCGGATTCCCAGGTCTTTATTATTTCTTCAACCTGAATATTGAGTTCGGGCATTTCTTTTAATTCAACAAGGATCTGTTTCAAAACATTAGGCCCTCATGAGTAATATTTTTGCATCCTCTTAATATATAAGTTTATAACAATAACAACTTTCATAATAGTTGTAAATTGTGCCCTATTTATTAAAAAAGAGTAAACAGGATGCTTGAATAAAGGTTCCACAAAAAGATAATTATGGTACAATTATGAAAAGATGTAACAGTTTGGGGAGCTGCTAGGCTCCCTTTCTATATGTAGAGAGAAGTGCCAATGAATTATACAAAGACCTACGAAGAAATGCTGTCGGATGACAGGAAGAAGCTTTTCATAGATATAAGGGAAAGCGAAGAATTTGAGAAAAACTCGCCAACGGAGGCTGTGAATATTCCGAGGGAAGAGTTCAGGGAAAGAATTGATGAGCTCCCGAAGGATGAGCCGATTTATCTTATCTGCTACTCCGGAAAGTACTCGGATGAGCTGTGCGAGGAACTATCACCCAAGGGATATGAGATTTACAGCATAAAGAGCGGAATTTACAGCTATTATAAATACACCATAGAGCACCAGCTCTCAGATGAAGAAGAGCAGGAAAAGCGCTGCAGGGAAATTGAGAGAAGCATCATCAAGAAGTACAGAAGAGACCTCTGGAGCCAGTTTACAAAGGCTATCAACACCTATGAGCTCATTAAGGACGGCGACAAAATTGCGGTCTGCATCTCCGGTGGTAAGGATTCAATGCTGATGGCAAAACTTTTCCAGGAACTTCTAAAGCATGGAAAGAAGAATTTCGATGTGGTGTACCTGGTTATGAATCCCGGTTACAACGACATCAATTACACCACGATCCTTAATAATGCTAAGCTCATGCAGATTCCGATAACCGTTTTTGATTCGGATATTTTCGATATCGTGGCTGATGAGAGTGGATCGCCTTGTTATCTGTGCGCGAGAATGAGAAGGGGAGCACTTTACAGTAAGGCTAAGGAGCTTGGCTGCAACAAGATTGCCCTTGGGCACCACTACGATGACGTTATCGAGACGATTCTCATGGGAATGCTATACGGCGGGCAGTTCCAGACCATGATGCCCAAGCTTCACAGCACGAATTTTGAGGGCATGGAACTCATCAGGCCCCTCTATCTGATTCGCGAGGAGAGCATTAAAAAATGGAGAGAATACAATAATCTGACCTTCATCAACTGCGCCTGCCGCCTCACAGAGAGCTGTGCAAGCTGCGGCGGTACCGAGAAGGGAAGTAAGCGTGCTGAGATAAAGGAGCTTATCGCAGAGCTTCGTGAGAGAAGCCCCTTCATAGAGGCTAATATTTTTAAGAGCGTTGAGAATGTCCACCTTAATGCGATAGTTGCCTACAAAACAGCAGATGGCGAAAAACATCATTTCCTTGACAGATATTGAGAAATCAGTATCTGTCATTTTTATTTTGTTAGTGCTATAATCATAAATTGAGGGAATATATTATAGAAAGGATTTTGGGGAAATCATTTATGAAAAAAGTAAAAAGGGGTCTGTCAATGATCATCGCATCTGTGATGTGTGTGATCGTCTTATTTGGGTACTCATCCATCAGTTCCAGAGCAGCAACTACAATTAATCCGGCTACAAATTTGGGGTTTTCGGGTACTTGGGTACATTATTCCAATCAAGTTCCCGGTTATTACACTCTTTTAATAACCTGTAAGGAGAAGTCGGGAAAACTTCATACTATTTATCATAGTCGAAATAATTATGAGTCTGTGCCCAATACACATAGTTTGACCAGTACGGCAATAGACCACAATTATATATATCTTGGAGAGGTGAACTTTTATGTCATCGGTTCGCTAAGTAAGATGCCGGTATCTTACGAGACTATCGAGGATTATAAAAAGGATAGCAATTGTGTGGTTTCAAAACCCTATACGGTAAACGTAACTAAAAAGGCTCCAATGCCACAGGATATAAAACGTAGAATTGTAAAGAAAAACGGTAAAAAGCAGTTCGAGATAACTTGTAAAAATGATGGCTATGGCCGCGTAGCCCACTCTTCGGGAGCAAGCTATAGTGTCGGCGCGGGTGCCACCAGTTTTTTGGTAGATGCAAGAGCCTACGAGTATGAGCTTGAGATTCGAAATATGACCAATGATATGAAAACAACAGCTAATTCGGATCCGGTTGTTATTAAATTGGAGGCTGTAGAAAACATCACCGATCCGGAACCCGGTGACCCTGATGAAGGAGAAGATCCCGGACCCGGAAATTGGGATACTCCAAATCCCTGGCCGGAGGGAGGCGAAGCCACTAATACAAATGGCGGTGAGGGTCAGGTACAGCCCGGAGCGACCGATGGTGGAAGCGGCACATCGGGTACGTCAGGTGAATCCGGATCAAAAGATACGCCAAGTGTAGAAAGCAATACCGGCGTTTCAATAGAACTTCCGATGACAGTTACCGAGGGCGGAATCACTTATGATATAGATGCGAGTGGCAGCGCTGCTGTCAGAAAAATCGGAAATGTAAAGAAAGTAAATATCAATACCGTTATTGCAAAAGGAATGACTTTCCCTGTGACGGTTATTTCAGATGGAGCAGCAAAGGGCAATAAGAAGCTGACATCCGTAACAATCGGATCTAATGTTACCAGGATCGGAAAGAAGGCCTTCTACAACTGCAAGAAATTAAAGAAGGTTAATATAAAGCCGAATACAGCACTTAAGATTGAAAAAGGCGCTTTTAAAAAGATAAACAAGGATGCGGTAATAAAGGCTAAAGGCTTAAGAGGGAAGCAGAATAAGCTTAATATAAAGAAATAAATGGGGAAATCATTGATATGAAAAAAGAATTGAACAGAGTAATTTGGGGGATTTTGGCGGCACTTTTTCTTGGCGTTATAGTATTTCCGTTAAAGGCAGAGGCAATGTACGCTGCGGATACCACAGATAATGCCATAACGGTTGACTGGAGTGATGACTATCAGGAACTGATGAATGAGTGGAAACAGAAGGGCGTAACTTCATGGAATTTTGAAAAAGCATATATAAAATATATGCCACTTCCATACGATTCGGATAAATTTAATAAACAAAAGGAAATAACTGTTGATTTTAAGAAGAAGAGCTATACTCTTAAAGGCCTTAAGCCGGGTACAGGTTATTATATGATGCTCACTTTGAAGCATTCATTTAAAGGAGCCTCGAACGGGAATGGCTATAGACATTACTATTTGCAAGAGGTATATACTTCAGGTGACGCTGTTTCCGGAAAAGTATCTGTTATGGGAACTACAGGAACCACTGCGGATTTCGATTTAAAGAGCCTTTTCTCGGAAATAGAAAAAGACAATGAAAAAAAAGGCGCCGCGTCTTGTTCTATCAGAAACGTAACTGCTGGTTATGCTGATGAAGCAGATGGGAAAGATGCTGCAATTAAAACAGCGAAGAATAGGGCCGGAACAGGTGAATATACGCTGATTTCAAATCAGGCCAATTATTCTTTGAGAGGACTTAAACCGGAACATTCATATACTGTTGTATTTGGATTTGATGTATTTGCGTCATATTATAATTCAGGAAAAACGACCACTAAGAAGTATCATGTTTATTCATTGGTGCAGGGGGTAAAGACGAAAAACCATGATGATTCGGATCTTTACAAGGCGCCTGAACCTAAGCCGGTAAAAGACTATCGTGAGGATATAAAAAACGCCTCGGTTTATGCAATAAGTGACTCAAACCCTTTCAAAATAGAATCGACAAAGGATTCAATTACAATAAAATGGGATAATCCAAGCGATAAGAGTTATACGATAGTAAATGCAAAGGGCGAGAAGAAGATATGTCTTTCACTTGTTGAAGAAAAGAATTATGACCCGGATAAAGACAGACAGCAATATGGTTCGATACATAATTTTGGTCCGAATGTCAGAGAAGCTGTGAAAAAAGCTGATGCTCATCAGGTTACGGTAGACTTCAAGAAGAAGAGCTATACTTTTAAGAATCTTAAGAGCGACACCTATTATCTGGTAATGTTTAAGTGTGGAAAAAAAGGCAAAAACTACAATACTCCCACTTGCTATTATTATAAAAATAAAATATTCACTGAGGGAGATAACGGGACCTATGATATCTGGGAATTAAAGGATAGACAGGCGAAAAGTCCGTTCATGTATGATGTGCTGGTAAAGCGAAACGGGAAAGAGGCTTATCTTGATTGGAGTAAGACACTCGATGCTTATTATTCACAACCCTTTATGAAAGAGCATTTTGCCAAGCTTAGGACTAAAACTGAGTATTCTGATTGGCGAATAATGATAGGCTACGCTAAGCTTCCCCAATATTATAATGAGAGAGATGTTATTGGCAGCTATGATGATGCACGCAGGATGACTAAGCGGAATCGTATTTATATTGATACTTATTACACAAATTGTAAGATATATGGTCTTGATCCCAAGGCAAATTACGTCTATGTAATAACTTTCGAATCGGAAATGTCAGATTATGAGACGAAAGCGGTGTTTAGTGGTAATCTGTTTGCTGATGATAATGGCATGAATTATTACAAGGCTGAGAAACTTGGGAAATCCTACAGTGATCAGTTTAAGCATGTAGAATACGTGGATGATAATCCCGGTGATAATAGTAATCCGGAAAACGGGAATGCGACGGGAAATAGTAATGGCGAAGAAAAGCCCGGTAAGAGCAATTCCAAGTCAAAAACCATAGACAGCGCAGCGCTTCCTGTGACTGTAGATGTGGATGGCATTACTTATGATATCGGTACTGATGGAAATGCCACAGTTACTAAGATTGGAGCAGTTAAGAAGGCTTCAATAAACGAAGTTACAGTTAGTGGCGTTACATATCCTGTAACAGCGATTGCAGATAGCGCAGCCAAGGGCAATAAGAAGCTACAGAGCCTGACGGTTGGCTCTGATGTTAAGACGATTGGAAAGAAAGCCTTCTACGGATGTAAGAAGCTAAAGAAGATTACAATAAAGGCTAATAAATCGCTGACCATTGGTAAGAAAGCTTTCGGAAAGCTTCACAAAGGGGCAACTATTTCCGTAAAGGGAGTTAAGGGGCAGGCGAAAAAGAAGCTTGTAAGAAATATAAAGAAGCAGACAAATGCTGCTGTGAAGTAAATAAAATAATAGGATAAAGAAAAGGGCTGCACTCCATGATTTAGGAGTGCAGCTCTTATTATATGCTGTGTATTCGGCGGATACGCCTCTATGTATTAGTACTTTCTGAACTTATAAACAGCCTTGGAACCGCCTGCCTTTTTAATCTTCTTAACAAGCTTGTTGTATTTTGAGTAGCTTGTAGATTTGAGAAGGAAGAGGGTGTTTGCATCAGCTGATTTGAATGCATCTTTTCCTAAGGTGTTAAGAACGTAGCCCTGAGTTTCAACTCTGATGAGCTTGGTCTTGCCGGAGAAGGCATTTGCACCGATTTCCTTAACGTTTGCACCGATCATTACTGTTTCGAGCTTTGAGCATTTCTTGAAGGCATTTGCTTCAATCTTTGAAACTTTATAGCTCTTTCCGTCAACTGCAACAGTTGAAGGGATGTTTACATTCTTTATTGTTTTCTTGGTGCACTTTACAAGTGAAACATTATCATCATCTATAACCTTGTAAATAAAGCTTCCGGTTGTGTTATCCTGATCAACAAGATTAACGTTGAAGGAAATGGTTGTACCTTCGTTTGTGCCGTCATCATAGACCATTACAACACTGAGAACTCTGCTTGCGCCCGGACCATTCTTTGTAAGTGTGATTTTAGGTGTCTTGGGTGTCCATTGAGTCCAGGTAAATGCGCTCTCTGCAGGGTTGGTAGTGATGGTCAGACTCTTAAGAATCATGCTGCAGTTGAGCATCGATGAATTGTCAATGAAAACAGGAACAAGTGTAACTGTCTGCTCTGTGCTAAGAAGAGTAGTACGTGTTACGGAATTATCCGGGTTCAGAACTCCGAGTGTAAAGTTCTTGGAATCCTTGAACATTTCCTCACTGTATTTCTGGAGCTTGCTCTTTGTTGTTGAATTGGATCCTTTTGACTCACGGAACTTTGTGCAATAGTCCACACGTGTCAGACCATAGCTCTTCATCTTCTTCTGAGAAGTGTTGAAGCAGGTATAATCAACAGTTCCTTTTGTGGATTTATCGCAGGCTACAAGATCAGTCTCATACCACTTGGTTCCGATTTTTACCTGATTCCAGCATCTGTAGCTGTTGAACAGAATGTCGTTGTTGATCTCAAGCTCATCAAGAAGTGCAGCAAATGCAAGGGCATAACCCTGTGTTGATGCGCGATGCTGAACTAATGCACCATATGCTGTATTCTTCAGATCCTTGTTGTCGATTGCAATCTTTGCATAAGTGGTATTGTTGATAACCATGTCGAAGCACTGGAGTTCCATGACAAAGTTGGTGTCCTCGTCAATGTTCTTCATGATTTTCTTGATTGCCTTTTTGAGTGCCTTTGTCTCGCCGGTGTAATCGTTATCACCGGTTTTCTGAAGGTATGCGTAGCAGGAATACTTGTTGTCCTTGCCCTTGATGGTTAGGAATTTGATCTGTGCCATGGCGCCTGCAATCTCAAGCGGATTGGAATAGATATAAGCGCGGCGGGCATACTTCAAATCATCTGCTGAGTACTTAACTCTCTCCTCAGCGCCGGTATACATTGTATAGAATCCGGCTGAATCAAATTCGGATTTGTTCTTAGCGGTAATCTCGACATCTTTCTCTTTGATCCTGGTATCCAGATACTGATAAGCGTCGTAGATCTTTCTCTCGTTTTCGCTGAGTGAATTGACTATAGACTCTGTTGCTGCCTGTGCTGTGATAGGCTTGGCAATGGCAAATGTCCCCGGAATGATTGTAAGAGCGATGGCTGCCGCGATTATGACAGACTGCACCCTCTTACGAATAGAATTGTTTTTTTTCATTATCATGTTATAACCTCCCGTCAAAAAAAACTTTCTTCGGGATAATTATAACTTATTTTTCGATAAAATAGTTGTTTTTGGACGACGAATTTTTGCTTTTTTTCGTTAATTTTTGCTGAGTCATGATGAGACTACAGAGTAGAAACAACATGAAAATCAAGGTCCTCTATAGCTTTAATGAATATGTCGTTATCAATATCCCTGTCATATTCAATGTCGACAAGCCCCTTTTTCAGGTTCACCTTGCAGGAGGCTCCTTCGATACTGTTTATCACGCGCTTTACTCTGTTTCTGCAATTTTCGCAGTGCATACCTTCAACCTTAAGAGTGGTTTTGCCGATGACGGGATTATCGAGTTTTTTATCGGGCTCTTTAACCACTGAGTTTCCACCTCCGCAGCAGCCTCCCTCGCCCTTAAAGTGTTTGATTGATCCTCTGAGTGAGAAAGCTATGATTGCCACAATGATTATAGCTGCAAAAATATTAGACATCTGTATTTCTTCCTTTAACTGATAAATATTCTCAAACAGTAATATTGAACTGTTGGTTAGTCTATTCTAACATAAATAGTTAGTTAAAGCTAACTTTATTTTTTATGAAGGAGGAAAGTATGAGTCTGAGTGAGCTTTCTATGAATAAGCAGGCAGTGGTTGAGAAACTGTCGGGGGATGCGAGGTTTGTGAGCAGGATTACATCTATAGGTCTTACTCCGGGATGCACCGTCAAGGTCATCAGGAATGATAAAAACAGGCCAATGCTGATTTACTCAAGAGATACAATGATTGCGCTTAACAGAAATGAATGTATGGGCATTGAGGTAAGGGAGGTGGCAGTATGAGTACAGCTACTATAGCACTGCTCGGGCAGCCTAATTCCGGAAAATCGACGCTTTTTAATGCTCTTACAGGTCTCAGGCAGCATGTAGGCAACTGGCCGGGGAAGACTGTTGAGAAAAAAGAAGGGAGCTTTTCTTATAAAGGTATGGAATGTGCTGTGGCGGATCTGCCGGGGTCATACAGTCTCACAGCCAATTCCGATGAAGAGCTTATTACAAGAGAGTACATATCCTCAGGAAAAGCCGATGTCGTATGCATTCTTGCGGACAGCTCACAGCTTGAGAGAAGTCTTTTCATGACAGCAGACTATGCGGGCATAGATGTGCCGAGCTTCCTTGTTCTTAATATGGCGGATGTGGCTTCGGATCAGGGAAAGTCCATTGATGTTAAGGCTATTGAGAAAAAGCTGGGAATTCCGGTGCTTCTGTTTTCTGCTACAGAAGGTAAGAAGTACGAACCATACTACGAGATAATGGAGCGTGCCGTTAAGGAAAAGGCAAAGATCAACGTTTCTGCACTTGAAAGCGAGTATGAAAAGATTGAAGGTTATTCTCTTTTAAAGGAACTTATTCCCGACAATCTTATACCCGGATATACCTCGATGTGGCTTGCAGTCAAGGCTCTTGAAGGGGATAAACAGGTTCTTTCATTATTGAAGGCCAAGCTGACACATGAGAATTACACCAACGTTGTAAATATATGTGACAGGAGTCAGGGAGCTATTGCAACCGGAAGCAGTAAGTTCAAGTGGATAGACGAGATTTTGGATGGGTGTGTAACTTCCAAAAAGGAAAATATAGCGCTTAGCAAACTAGATAAGATTTATTTAAGCAAGGTGTGGGGAAAACCGGCGGTTATCCTTACTGTTCTCTTAGGACTTATCGCATCTTTCATCCCGGCACTTCCTTTTATGGGAATAGGTCAGGGTATTGCGGCACTGAAAGCGCCGGTTACTTCTGCTCTGACATCAGCCGGAGCTCCTGATATTCTGATTCAGATAATTTGCACTGTAGTAATCCAGTCATTTTCATATATTGTCCAGATGCTGGGATTTGTATTCGGAGTAACACTTGTATTCGGACTATTGGAAGAAGTGGGCGTGATGGCACGCATTTCCTATGTTTTTGACAATACTATGGGAAAACTGGGACTCCAGGGAAAATCGGTTATGCCTTTTCTTGTAAGCTTTGGATGTACGATGGGTGGCGCTGCCGGAGCAAGAGTAATCGATAACTGGGGACAGAAGGTTCTGACTATTGCGCTTGCCTGGGCGGTTCCCTGCGGAGCAGCATGGGCGGTAATACCTATGCTTTCGGCAGTTTTCTTTGGACCCGGCGCGGTACTTGTCATTGTGGTAATACTTCTTACAATGATTCTTCATATGTGGGTAACAGCTAAGATATTCGGAAGAAAACTGGTTCAAAAGAGTGACAGATACGGAATGATCATGGAGCTTCCGCCTTATCATAAGCCGAAGATCGGGGCGCTCCTTAGATACGTTCTTGGAAGAACAGGTGATACCTTTAAGCGTGTAGCAAGTGTTGTTCTTTTGGTGTGCGGCGTTTTCTGGCTCCTTAGTTACACGTTTATTCCGGGAACACAGCCGATTCTATACCGCATTGGTACAGCAATAGAGCCCGTAACCAAGATATTCGGTCTTAGCTGGCAGCTGTTTATAGCATTCATAGCTTCTGCTGTAGGAAAAGAGGGTGCGATTGGCGTAATCAGTGCTCTTTTCACAGGCGGAAACCTTTCTACAGCATTCAATGATGCTATGAGCGGAGCAGGTGCAGCTTCCAATCTGAATGAGATCTTGCTTTCAAACGTATCAAAAGCTGAAGCGCTGGCATTCATTTTTGCCATGACCTTCAATATGCCCTGCGTTGTGGCTCTTGCCGCTACTTTCCAGGAGACCTATTCGGTTAAGTGGACTGCAAGAATAGCACTGTATTATACCTTCACGGCACTTCTCCTTGCGGCAGTGGCTTATCATATCGGGCTTTTAATTTTCTGATTTAATTGTTTTGCGAGGATAAAAATGAGGGATTTGATAGAACTTCTAAGTGACGGGCATGCAAGGACCGAAAAGCTTCTGGCCATCGAACTTCATACGACTGTGGAGGATGTGAAAAGACAGATAGAATATCTGGAGCATATGGGGATAATCCGCAGAGTGGATATGTCCTGCTGCAGCGGAGGCTGCGGCGGAGATTGCAACAAATGTGCTCCAAAGGATGGCTTTAAAAACATGGGAGAGATGTACGAGATTGTCCTGAAAAAGCAGGCCTAATCGAGAAAAATTATCATGTACAAAGCTATCAGCGGCTATGTGATTATGATATGCTTAAAAAGCAAACAAATGCGGGAGGAATCTTGCATTTGTTTGTTTTCATATACGGACAATTAGATTTTGCTAACAAAGAAGGAGATTGGAAAAATGATTAAGAATTGGAAGCATTGTGCATGGTTTTTAGGCGGAGTTCTTTTCGGAACAGCAGGTATTAAAGTTTTATCCAGTAAGGATGCAAAGAAGTGCTACACACATACAACAGCAGCAGTACTTCGTGCTAAAGAGTGCGTGATGGATACCGCGAACAAGGTTCAGGAGAACTGCGGAGATGTCCTTGCGGAAGCTAAAGAAATCAATGAAGAGCGCAAGGCTAAGGAAGACGTCGTAGTCGGAGAGTAATAACACATGAAAATAGTCATAAAACATGAGATAAACGGCCGAATCCGCTTTTCCATGCCCAAGAGACGGTTTTCATTCGAAGAGGCAGATAGATTACAGTACTATCTGCTTTCTCTTAACGGGGTGGAAAAGGCGACCGTCTATGAGAGAAGCGCGGATGCAGTAGTTGTCTATAAGGGAGACAGGGAAGAACTCCTTGAGAGCATACTGAAATTCGATGCCGATTCGGAGGATGTGAAGGCTCTTGTTCCGGAAAATACCGGGCGTGAACTCATGGCATCCTATAAAGAAAAGCTCATAACCAATGTGGTTATTCACTATGGCTGCAGAGTATTTCTGCCATCACCTCTTCGAAGGATAAAAGCGTGGATCCTTGCTTTGAAGTTTATCAAAAAAGGACTGGTGAGCCTGTTTAAGAAAAAGAGGCTCGAGGTTTCAGTCCTTGATGCAACTGCCATAACGGTTTCACTTTTAACAGGTGATTATGAGACCGCATCCTCTGTCATGTTCCTGCTGGGAGTAGGAGATTTGCTTGAGGAGTGGACTCATAAGAAATCTGTAGACGACCTCGCGAGAAGCATGGCGCTTAAGTCGGAAAGAGTATGGCTTAAAAAGGACGGAGTAGAGGTTCAGGTTCTGATAAATCAGGTGGTTCCGGGTGATGAGATTTCCGTTAGAGTCGGAAGCGTAATCCCGCTTGATGGAACCGTGGTTGCCGGAGAGGCAATGGTCAACCAGGCGACACTTACCGGAGAGGGTATTCCTGTTGAAAAGAAGGAAGGTGCCTATGTCTATGCCGGCACGGTTATCGAAGAGGGCGATATAGTCCTGAAAGTAGAAAAGGCATCCGGTGCAACCAGATATGAGAAAATCATCAAGATGATCGAGGAGTCTGAGCAGCTTAAGTCAGGCGTAGAGTCAAGGGCTGAGCATCTTGCGGACAGGCTTGTTCCATATACTCTCGGAGGAACTGTTCTAGCATACCTCCTGACGAGAAATGTAACGAAGGCGCTGTCGGTTCTAATGGTTGATTTTTCCTGTGCACTAAAGCTCTCGATGCCGGTAACCGTGTTATCAGCTATGCGTGAGTGTCAGGATAACCACCTCACCGTAAAAGGAGGAAAATTCCTTGAGGCTATCGCTGATGCGGATACCATCGTTTTTGATAAGACAGGAACGCTTACTATGGCTACTCCGAAGGTTGTGGATGTAGTCACATTCTCAGGGAATGACAAGGACGAGATGCTTCGGATAGCGGCATGTCTCGAGGAGCATTATCCTCATTCCATTGCGAATGCCGTGGTTGCAAAGGCTGCAGAAAAAGGGCTTGAGCACAATGAGATGCACAGCAAAGTGGAATATGTCGTTGCTCATGGAATAGCATCAACCATTGAGGATAAGAAGGTCGTAATCGGAAGCTGGCACTTTGTCATGGAAGATGAAGCGTGCACTATTCCTGAAGGAGAGCAGGATAAGCTTGATAATATATCAAAGCGTTATTCAAGGCTGTTTTTGGCTATAGGCGGACAGCTCGCGGCAGTAATCTGCCTGGAGGATCCGCTTAGGCCTGAAGCTCCGGATGTTATTAAAAAACTGCATGAGGCAGGCTTTAAGAACATCGTCATGATGACCGGTGACTCTAAACATATCGCTAAAAGAGTAGCTAAGAAGGTAGGAGTTGACTCATATTATGCTGAGGTTCTGCCTGAGGAGAAGGCAGGATTTGTTCAGCAGGAAAAGGCGAAGGGTCATACGGTTGTCATGATCGGAGACGGAATCAACGATTCACCGGCTCTATCGGAAGCGGACTGCGGCATTGCAATAAGTGAAGGCGCACAGCTTGCAAGACAAATTGCGGATGTGATGATATCCGAGGATGATCTGTACAAACTTATTACCTTGAAGGAACTCAGCGGACTCTTAATGAAGAGAATTCATTTCAACTATCGCTTTGTTGTGGGATTCAACCTGGGGCTTATAGCGCTGGGACTTCTTGGAACCATAACACCTGCCACGAGCGCTACGCTGCATAACGGCTCAACCATAGCGCTGGGGCTTCACAGTATGACGAACCTGAGAGGAGAAGATAATGAGAGGGGGTAACATGAATTACCATAAGTTTTTCGCTTGGGCTACAGTAATTTGTTTTTTGCTGACAATGTATACAGGGTATAAAAAACAATAAGTTAAAAAAGAAATGAGACCGGAGGATCTAAAATGATCGTTTCCGGTCTCATTTCTTTTTGAAGAAACATGTATGAAGGATTAGTGCGCTTTACGCCTGTGCAAGCATTCTTCCAAGGTCTTCACACTGTGAGATTGCATCATCGTCCGGTGCGTTGTTGGCGATTACACCTTCGCCGCCGATAATTGAAGCTCCGGCAGCTACAAGTCTGTCCTGCCAGTCTCTCATCCACTGACCGTCACCCCATCCGTAGGAACCAAAGAGTGCAACCTTCTTGCCACTGCACTTGGTCTCATAGTCTGCCATGAAGGGCTCAACGATACTCTCTTCAAGAACTTCGGCGCCCATGGCGGGACATCCGAAAGCTATAACTGATTCACTTGCTGCATCAGCAGGACTGATAGAACTGAAGGAAGCTACTTCTGCTTCGCCGCCTGCGCCTGTTATTCCGTTTGCAACAGCATCTGCCATTGCCTGAGTGTTCCCGCTCCCACTCCAAAATATTACTTTAACTTTACTCATACTTTTTCCATCCTTTCATCTAACAAATAAATTTCCTTGCAAAATAAGTTAGCAAATGCTAACATAATAATCAAGAGAGGTAATTGATAACATTTATCACGATGTAAACAAGTGACAAAAAATCCCGATGATAGGCGGGTTTTTATTTGAGAAGAATGTTAGCAATACCTAACACTTACGACGGAGGGACATACCAATGGGGGATCAATTATTGATCAGGTTATGCTCGCCTACCTTGGCGGGACTAAAGACAGGGAATCTTTTTACGGTAGATATTGATGACAGGGAGAAGTTCAATAAGGAGGTCAGGGAGTTTAACAGCAGATTCTTATCAAAAGGAATCCGCATGATACCCGTAAAATATTCAAAGGGTCACGTACTCATATATTTATACAGACCTTCATATCTTAAAAGAGATTTTAGAAGCGATGAGGTATGCAGAATATTAAAAGAAAAAGGTTATTCATACAGTAACGCAGACCTGTGTGTGGCGCAGCTTGCAAGGCATCTTGCAAAGGACGGCACGTTCCCTCATGAGATAGGGCTGTTTCTTGGCTATCCGGTGGAAGATGTTTTGGGTTTTATGCGAAGCCCTGAGGAGGGTGTGAAGTATACAGGGTTCTGGAAGGTATACGGAGATATGGACTCCGCACTCAAAACCTTCGACAGATACAAGAAGTGCACCGAAATATACAGCAGAGCTCATAAGCACGGCATATCACTGGATAAACTGACTGTAGCAAGTTAATAGAGGAGGTGGGCATATGCTTACATGGAATCATATTTTGAAAAAAAGGATAATGCTTTCTCTTGTCTGGATTGTCGGGGTGATCGTTTTTATAGGAATGGCGATAGCGCTGTTTTGATATGATTTTTTACGCAAATCTCAAGACCCATGATAAAAGTGCTTTCTTTGAACAGTCGAATTATTTTTTCAAAATTTTGAGCGTGTAAAAAATGGTTTTTAGAAAAAATTCAGAAACAGGGTTGACAATAAAGTTAGCAAATGCTAACATACATTATGTTAGTAATAACTAACGTATGACGCACATAGTCATAAGAAATCTCCTACCTGAAAAGCCGCATCTTGCCAATGCGGCTTTCATTTATATTAAAAAACTTTTAAATTATAAGATTTCTTATTGACAATTATTCTTAATAAGAATATCCTATGTATGAAGTTAGCGACGGCTAATTAATTGTTATGCTTTGCTAACTGGTTTAAGGAGGATTATATGACACTTAACGAAGTAGAACCCGGTAAAGAATATGTAATAGATGAGATAGATACCAGCGGAGATGATGAGATGGAAAGCTTTCTCTTTTCGCTTGGTTGCTACAGCGGTGAGAACATTACTGTTGTTGATAAGAAAAGAAATCTGGTGGTCGCTATAAAGGATGCAAGATATAATATTGATCCGGAGTTAGCGAACGCTATCAAAATTCGAGCTTAATGCTAAGCAAAACGCCCAAATAATATTAGTTGCTAATAAAAAATGGAATAAAACATTAACAACTGATAAAATCGAATGGGTGTTAGCATATGCTATCAAAGCACGTTATAACTTCTCAGAGTAATTACTCTGGATAATTATAAATTTTTAAAGTTTTTTAGGAGGAAAAGTAATGAGAATCGCAATGGCAGGTAATCCCAACAGCGGTAAGACGACCATGTACAACGCTCTCACGGGACGCAGCGAGAAGATTGGTAACTGGGCAGGTGTTACCGTTGACAAGAAAGAGAGTGTCATCAAAAAGAGTTTCTATGATGGCGGAAAGGAGCTGATCGCGGTAGATCTTCCGGGTGCATATTCCATGTCACCGTTTACATCAGAGGAGAGCATCACCAGTGGTTATGTAAAAAACGAGCATCCCGACGCTATCATCAATATTGTTGATGCGACAAATCTTAGCAGAAGTCTTTTCTTTACGACGCAGCTTCTGGAATTGGGGGTTCCTGTAGTTGTTGCGCTTAATAAGACAGATGCGAACGATAAGAAGGGCAACACTATTGATGAAAAGCTGTTATCCGAAAAGCTTGGCTGTCCAGTAATTAAGACAGTGGCAACCTCTGAGACAGGCCTTAAGGAAGTTGTAAAGGCCGCTGCAGAGCTTCAGGGTAAGGGACAGAAGGAGCCTTACGTTCAGGGTGATATCGATCTTACCGATAAGGCTGCGGTGGAGACTGCCGACAGAAAGCGTTTTGAATTTGTAAACAGCATTGTTAAAGAAGTTGAGAATCGTAAGGTTCTTACAAAGGATAAGAACTTCGGCGATACAATTGACAGCGTTGTTACACATCCTGTTCTCGGTATTGTAATCTTTGCCGCAGTAATGTGGCTTGTATTCTATATTTCACAGACAACCGTAGGAACCTGGCTTTCAGAGCTTCTTGCAGGTTACATTGAGTCTTTCCAGGGCTTTGTTGGAGATAAGATGGCTGATGCTAATCCGCTTCTCTATGCGATCCTTGTTGATGGTATCATCGGCGGTGTCGGTGCCGTTGTTGGATTCCTTCCTCTTGTTATGGTTATGTACTTCCTCATCGCACTTCTTGAGGACTGTGGTTACATGGCCAGAGCGACAGTAGTTCTTGATCCTATTTTCAAGAGAGTAGGTCTTTCAGGAAAATCCGTTATCCCAATGATTATCGGTACAGGCTGCGGAATCCCCGCTATCATGGCTTGCCGTACAATCAGAAACGAGCGAGAAAGACGTTCAACAGCTATGCTTGCAACCTTCATGCCCTGCGGAGCAAAGCTTCCTGTTATTGCACTTTTTGCAGGCGCATTCTTCCCTGAGTCAAGATGGGTTGGATTCGTAAGTTATTTTGTTGGAATCCTTCTTATCCTTCTCGGAGCATTGCTCATCAAGGCTATCACAGGTATGAAGTACAGAAAGAGCTTCTTCATCATCGAGCTTCCCGAGTACAAGGTACCCAGCCTTATGTTTGCGATTAAGTCAATGCTTGAGAGAGGTAAGGCATATATCGTAAAGGCAGGAACAGTAATTCTTGTATGTAACACAGTAGTTCAGATCATGAGCACCTTCAACTTCAGCTTCCAGCCTGTAGAAGAGGGTATGGAGAGCACATCAATCCTTGCAGGCATCGCAGGACCTTTTGCTTACCTTCTTGTTCCGGTTGTTGGTATTGCCAGCTGGCAGCTCGCAGCAGCAGCTATCACAGGCTTCATTGCAAAGGAGAACGTTGTAGGTACAATCGCTACAGTATATGCGATTTCAAATCTTATCGATACAGAGGAACTTGAGCTTATCGGAGAAGGTAATGCAGTTGCAGCAGTTATGGGTATTACAAAGGTTGCGGCTCTTGCATATCTGATGTTCAACCTTTACACACCTCCGTGCTTTGCAGCTCTCGGTGCTATGAATTCAGAGATGAAGTCAGCCAAGTGGCTCTGGGGCGCAATCGGACTTCAGCTTGCTACAGGCTTCACCGTTGGTTTCCTTGTATACCAGGTAGGTACACTTATTACCACAGGTTCCTTCGGAACCGGCTTTGCATTCGGACTTATTGCAATTGCAGTATTTGCAGGCATTGTAGTATATTTGATTAAGAGAAACCAGAGAGAAATGGTACTTGAGTACAAGCTTGATTAAAAGGATTTATTGATTTAGGAGTAATTATGAGTAATTTTATTGCAGGTGCAGTTATTGTACTGCTTGTGGGATTGGCCTCAGGTTATATCTATAAAGAAAAGAAAAAAGGAACTCATTGTATAGGTTGTCCCATGGCAGGAAACTGTCATAAGACAAAGACCTGCAAATGATTAAGAAAAAGACAAGACCCGCCTCGTGCGGGCCTTGTTTTAAACAGAGAGTTAGCAAAAGCTAACTTGCAAGAGGGGGCAACTTTTTATCAGTTATTTACTTATTTGTGGTGACGAAAAATAATCAAATTGGGGATATAATGATGAGTAATGAACAGATAATTACAGCGCTTAGAGATAAGGGAATGCGAATTACAAAGCAGAGAAAAATCGTGGCAAATGTCATTGCTGAAAATGATGGAGCATCATGTAAGGATATATGCTGTATTGTGCGAGCAAAGGACAAATCCATCGGGACTGCCACGGTATATCGCATGATCAAAGCGCTTGAGGATATAGGTATCGTTGAAAGAATCGATATGATCAAGCTTCACTGAGCGCATAGGATTTATGGTATGAAGGGGAAAGTTATGCAGCTGGAATTACAGAATATTAAAAAGTCATACGGCGAAAACGGAAGCCGTGTGGAGGTTCTAAAGGACATAAGTCTGAGTGTGGAAAAGGGCGAATTTGTGGTGCTTCTGGGCCCGTCAGGATCGGGCAAATCCACTTTGCTAAATATAATAGGCGGAATAGACAACGCCGATTCCGGGAAGATAATCATCCGGGATAAGAGTATGTCGGATATGGATGAAAAGACGCTGACGGCATACAGAAGAGATCATCTTGGGTACATTTTTCAGATGTACAATCTTATACCGAATCTGACGGTAAGAGAAAATATCGAAGTAGGAGCATATCTCTCCAAAAATCCATTGAACATAGATGAAATAATAAGTGTTTTGGGACTTACCGAGCACCAGAATAAGGTTCCGAGTCAGCTCTCCGGAGGCCAGCAACAGCGCTGTGCAATAGGAAGAGCCATAATTAAAAATCCCGACATTTTGCTGTGTGATGAACCGACAGGTGCTCTGGATTACAACACTTCAAAAGAAATTCTGGCATTAATTGAAGAGGTTAATCAGAAATATGGTAATACGGTCATTATGGTCACTCATAACGACGCCATAAAGAATATGGCCGATTTTGTAGTGAAACTGCGAGACGGTGTTATCCGTAAGAGCTACAGAAACGAAGAGAAGCTTTCAGCGGCGGAGCTTGACTGGTAAAGGAGCATGGTATGAAAAATCCGTTAAATAAAAGGCTCCTTCGTGAGCTAAAAGGGGATATCGGAAAATACATAGTTATTTTCATATTGATGGTTCTGTCCATAGGCTTCGTTTCGGGATTCCTGGTTGCCGGGGAGAGCATGATCAAGGCATATAATGAGAGCTTTGAAAAGTACGCCGTCGAGGATGGTAATTTCAGGACGGAAGATCCTCTCACCGCTTCGCAGAAGGCGCGGATAGAGAAAAAGGGAGTTACGATATATGAAAACTTCTATGTGGAAAAGGAGTTTGATAATAACACAAAGCTTAGAATCTATCCAAACAGAGAAGAGATAGACAGAGCCTGTTTGATGAAGGGGAGCTTCCCCGAGGCTGATCTGGAGATCGCAATTGACAGGATGTATGCGGACAATAACAGCTTAAGTGTCGGGGATACGCTGGTTTCGGGCGGGAAAACCTACAACATAGTAGGACTCGTAGCATTGTCGGATTATACAGCGCTTTTTTACAGTAATAACGATATGATGTTTGACTCATCAGCTTTCGGAGTTGCGGTTGTATCGGGAAAACAGTTTGCGGAGTATCCTGACAGTGAGGTTCAGTATAACTACGCCTGGCTATATGATAAGAAACCGACAGGTGAAGAGGAGGAAAAAGAGGTCTCCGATGAGCTTATGGAGGCCATTTCGAATAAGGCAGACCTTGAGAGTTTTACACCTCAGTATCTTAATCAGTCCATCAAATTTGCGGGTGACGACCTGGGAAAAGATAAGGCAATGATGACGGTTCTTTTATACATAATCATCATTATTGTTGCCTTTGTTTTCGGAGTTACCATAAATAATACGATTCATAAGGAAGCCACGGTTATAGGAACTCTTAGGGCTTCCGGATATACCATAAATGAGCTGATAAGGCATTATATGGCGATGCCGCTTCTGGTCACCGTCATCGCGGCTATTATAGGAAATATTCTGGGATATACCTGTTTCAAAGAGGAATGCGTTGCAATGTACTACGGCAGCTATTCACTACCGACCTATGTGACGGTGTGGAGCGCCGAAGCATTTCTTAAGACGACAATAATCCCGCTGATAATCATGATGGTAATCACTTATGTTGTACTACGAAGAAAGCTTTCTATAAGTCCGCTAAAGTTGATAAGGCGCGATCTGTCGACAAAGAAGCAGAAAGCTGCGGTGCCTTTAAATAAGAACATCAGCTTTTTCAACAGGTTCAGAATAAGAATACTCATACAGAATAAAAGCAGCTACATTATTCTGTTTTTGGGACTTTTGTTTGCAAACATGCTGCTCTTTTTTGGAATGATGCTTCCACCGATACTCGTTCATTATCAGGGAATTGTGACGGATACTATGCTGGCAAAGCACATCTATCTATTGCAGATTCCGGCAGGTGCTATAGATTCAGATAATGAACTCTCGGCAGCTTTTTCCTATGTGGTTTTGAAGAGTAAGATAAATACCAATAACAGAGACGCGGAGAAGTTCTCAGCGAGCAGTTTGAAAACAACCGGAGATGGCGGAACGAGAGTCGAGGATGTGACCATCTACGGCGTCAAGGAAAACAGCAGGTATATAAACGCCGATTTTGATGAAAAAACGGTGCTGATTTCATCGGCGTATGCAGATAAGTATGACCTTAAAAAGGGAGCCGTCATAACATTGAAGGAACCTTACGAGGATAAGTATTATGGTTTCAAGGTCACGGGAATCTATGACTACGACGGCGGAATTACTGTGTTTATGAGTCAGAAGCATCTGAACAGTGTACTGGGCTATGACGAGGAATTTTTCTCGGGATACTTTTCGGACACGGAGATTACTGACATAGACAAAAAATATATCGGCACAACTGTAGATGAGGAGTCGCTTACAAGAGTTTCAAGGCAGCTTATGATTTCTATGGGAAATCTTATGTATATGGTGGACGGCTTTTCAGTGATAATGTTCATTGTGCTGATGTATCTGCTGTCGAAGCTTATTATTGAGAGAAATGTTCAGTCAATATCGATGACAAAGATTCTGGGATATTCCAGAAAAGAAATAGCAGCGCTTTATATTATTCCGACTGCGCTGGTGGTGATTTTTTCACTGCTGATCTCGTATCCGATACTGTCCTATGTGATGGTGGAGATATTCAGGGTGATGCTGAAGCAGATGATGAGCGGCTGGATGATTATATGGCTTGATCCGTCAGTTTACGTTAAAATGTTTCTTATGGGAGTGCTGACCTATGTGGTGGTGGCCGTGATTGAATATCGCAAGATCGGGCGTATTCCCATGAGTGAAGCACTTAAGAACGTGGAGTGATAAGGAGTTAAGGCATGGCAGAATTGAAGTGCCCGCATTGCGGACAGGTATTTTCGGTTGATGATACGGAGCTTAGTTCCATCGTAAGTCAGATAAGGGATGAGGAGTTTAACAAGGACGTTGAGAAGAGGACCAGGGAGCTTGAGAAGCATCTTGAGGAAAAGCACAAGCTTGAACTTGATGCTCTGGGAGCCGATGTTAAGCTAAAGCTCCAGGAGAATTATGAAAAGCAGATGGCGCAGCTCCGCGAGAGCTATGATAAAGACACGCAGAAGCTCCGGGATGCGCAGACCGCCGAGGTACAAAAGCTAAGAAATTCCTATGATGAGGAACTAAAAAAGCTTCGGGACGAGGTATCAAAGGCGGAGCTTGAGAAGCAGAAACTCTCATCCCAGATCGAGAGTGCTGAGGATAAGAAGCGTGTTGCAGTGCTTGAGGCTGTAAAAGAGGTTGAGGATAAAAGAAGTGATCTTGAGAGAACTCTTCAGGCTGAGAAGGAGAAGAATCAGTATATGCTTTCTCAGAAGGAAAAGGAAATCGAGTTTTACAAGGATCTAAAGACCAAGATGTCCACCAAGATGGTCGGAGAGACGCTTGAGCAGCACTGCGAGATTCAGTTCAATCAGCTGCGGGCCACCGCTTTTCCTAATGCATATTTCGAGAAGGACAATGATGCCCGCTCCGGCAGTAAGGGTGACTACATCTACCGCGAGAATGATGAGTTCGGCAACGAGATTATCTCCATCATGTTCGAGATGAAAAACGAAATGGATACGACCTCCACGAAGCATAAGAATGAGGATTTCTTCAAGGAGCTTGATAAGGATAGGAGAGAAAAGGGCTGCGAATATGCGGTTCTTGTATCACTCCTTGAGGCCGATAATGAGCTCTACAATGCGGGAATTGTGGATGTTTCCTACAGATATGACAAGATGTATGTGGTTCGTCCCCAGTGCTTTATTCCTATGATAACGCTGCTTCGCAACGCTGCGATGAATGCGCTTATGTACAAGCAGGAGCTGGCGGAGATCAGGAATCAGGACATTGATATCACTCACTTTGAGGAGAGTCTTCTTAAATTCAAGGATGACTTTGGACGGAATTATTCCATAGCACATGACCATTTTGAGAAGGCTATCGATGAGATTGATAAGACCATCCAACACCTTGAGAAGGTCAAGAAGGAACTGCTCGGATCAGACAATCAGCTTCGAATCGCCAACAACAAAGTGGACGATGTCAGCGTGAAGAGACTCACCAAGGGCAACCCCACTATGCAGGCGAAGTTTGAGGAACTGAAGAAGTAAATAAGAAGGCAGTGCAGGTATAATTTACTTTCTTGCAACAGTGTAGTAGATTTCTTCAAGTTTATTTATGTGTGAATCAAAGCTATACCCTTCATCCGCAAGTCTAAGGCTCTGGCGGCTTGCCTTTTCCCAGGCTGATCTGTCTGAGAAGTAGGAGAGGATGCCATCGGCCATACCGTCAACGTCCTGTGGCTTGTAGAGCTTTCCGTTTACATCTTTTGAGACTACGCGCGGAATTCCGCCGACCTCACAGGAGATGATCGGAAGGGCGTAGCCCATAGCTTCAAGAATGGACATGGGCATAGCTTCCATGTGAGAGGGCAGAAGGAAGATGGAGCTTTCTTCAAGAAGCTTTATCTTTTCATCGCCGCGGATCCAACCGGGCAAAAGGACTGTATCTTCAAGATGCAGTCTTTTTATTTCGGCTTCGGTGGGCTCTGTTTCTCCGGTGCCGCCGAGGATAAATTTTGCCTCGGGGAATTTCTTTATTACTTTATCAGCGATAGCGGGGATATCCACTACGCCCTTAAGGTTGTCGAATCTTCCAAGGTAGAGGATTTGCTTTTTTTCAAAGCGCTTATCCATCACTCCTTCAGATACCATTTCTGGAACGATTACACTGTAATTAGGAACAACCTCTATCATCTCAGCAGGTACGATGGCTGAGATTTTTTTCTTCCAATCCTCAGATAAAACTATGAGTTTGTCGCAGCTTCCGTAGCTCTTTTCCACCATGCGCTTTTTCCATGCAGGCGCGTTGGTGTAGAGCTCATCGAGAGCAGAGCCGTGGATGTGATTTACGACAGGAATCCCGGCATCATGTGCCATCTTTATTATTGGATATTTTCTGAAAAAGCTGGGACCGAAGGATGAGTGAACATGCACTATGTCCGGGCGGTCTTTTTTCAGGACCTTGCGAAATTCGCGGTAGGCCTTAAGCGCTTTGGTCAGCTTGTCCAGCTTACTTCCGTCGCGGTAGGATTCCACATAAGTGATGTCAAAATCCTGCTCCAGGCGGCTTCCGTAATAGCCTCCGGTAACGGCGGCAATTCCGCCCTTTACACTGGGATCCTGAACGATCATGCAAATTTTCAGTTTTTTGTTTTGGGGTTGGTTTTTATTTCTCATTTGTTGGTATCTGTATTGTTGGTTATTTTATTTTTGCTGATAGTAGTAGACTTTTTATGTCAGCAGCCTATGTTGTTAACAATTCCGAAGGAGATGTAGTTCTCCACAAGTGCTCTGGAGTCAGTTCCTTCCTCGAACTTTTCGTTGTAGATTCCGTCTACCATGAGGCGAACTCCGCCGCCCTCGAAGTGCTCGATGACTTTGTATCTGTCCTTGAAGAAGGAACCTCTGGAGACTGCTACATCTCTGCGGATGCCCTTGAATTCCGAAAGGGGACATCCGGGGAAGTTGACATTCACAATCTGGCCGTATTCCAGTTTTACCTCCAGGGCTTCCTTAAGCATATCTCGTAGGTATTTGTTTGTAACTTCGTGATTGTCGTCTATGTGCTCCGAGAATGCGATGGCGTGATATCCCTGAAAAGCAGCTTCAAATGCTGCTCCGGCAGTCGCAGAGTACTGGATGTCAGTAGCGACATTGTAGCCGTAGTTGATTCCGGAGAGCACAATGTGGGGCTTCTTCGGCATGATATTGAGACCGCCGACTCTGACGCAATCTCCGGGGGTTCCGCTGCAGGCAAAGGCGTGCACGCCCTCGACCGGGAAATCATGCGGGAACACATCAATAGGATCTCTTAAGGTTATGCTGTGTGAAGCTGCGCTTCTCTGGTGCGCCGGTGCGACAACCCAGACTTCTCCGAATTCCTTTGCTGCTTCCGCAAGTCTGTGAATTCCACCTGCATCTATTCCATCATCATTTGTGATCAGTATTCTTTTCATGTCGTTTCCTCTGGAGTTATATATTTTGACTCAGTAATACTAATATAGCATAAATATCTTCCATAATCGCAAAAGATACACATTAAAAAAGCAAGATTATCTAAGACAATGACCTTGTTTTTTGGGATTATAAAGTTATAGCAAAAAACTTGGGAGGTTTTATTTTTATGGCTAAACAACTAATTTATTCGGTGTATTTTATACTACCGGTTCTGCTGCTGTGGAACGCAAGGCCTGCAGGTAGGGGACAGTGGAACGACAGTCTTTCACTTGAGCAGACCAAGGCATTTCAGGGGTTCCTTGCAATCTGCATTATGCTTCATCACATCGGTCAGAAGACTTGTGCTTCATGGCTTTTTCCGAAGAGCAGAATTGTTCCGGGGCTTGAGTTCTTCGTTCCGATCGGATACGTGATGGTGGCATTTTTCGTATTCTTCAATGGATATGGCGCTTACAAAAGCTTCCATACGAAGAAAGATTATCTTAATGGATTTGTGAAAAAGAGAATCCTGCCCATTGTTCTTGCATTGTACTCCACAACACTGATTTACTTTATTGCAAGACTTCTTGTCGGTGAGAAGATGGACTTAAACGGTGCACTTTTGTATCTTTCAAGCATCAAGCTTTGCAATCCTTACACCTGGTACGTTATCGTGCTGCCGTTCTTCTATCTTGCATTTTATCTTGCATTTAAGTTCATTAAAAAGGATGGCCTCGCAGTAGCTGTTGTAGCTGCTTTCGTAATCGGATATATGCTTGTGGGAACAACGATTGACCACAACGACTATCTTATCCGAGGTGAGTGGTGGTGGAACTGCGTTCATCTCTTCCCTGTGGGAATTCTGTTTGCTAAATATGAGGATAAGATCGTTCCTCATCTCAGAAAATATTTCTGGGTATATGTAATCGTTACAGTGCTTGCACTTTATCCTCTGTATATTCTTTCGGTAAATGCACAGGATGTGTTCTCCTACTATGGTGAGAACTGGGGTGCTCCGGATACAGTACTTAGAAGACGTATTACACTTCTTACACAGGTTCTTGTTACTTTGGATTTTGTTTTTGCAGCAATTCTTCTTGGAATGAAGGTGAAAATCGGCAACAAATTCCTGAAGTTCATGGGCACCATTACACTTGAGTTTTACCTGATTCACGGACTTTTTGTAGAGCTCTGCGATCACACCTTTGACGGTGGTGTAAAGTCACCCTTCCCGATCAAGAATGTATTCCTGTATGTGCTCGTGGTATTTGCCCTCGGTGTACCGTCAGCTATACTTCTTAAGAAACTTCATGGACTGATCCTCGGAAAAGGGAAATCCGGCAAAAACGGAAAGTCAGTTCAGAAAGCTGCATAAATTATTAAAAAGCTTTTTCTTCACTTAAATACCCTAAAATGATTTGTTTTACAGAAAAGGTCGCCCGGTATGGGCGACCTTTTCTGTTTATAATAATTATTTATCGTAATTTCACGTCTTGTTTATCAGAATTTAATACGAGTGTTTCATAATAATAATGTGATTGTATGTAACATAGCATTTTTATACGTATTTTTAGATTTATTGGGATAAAAATGCTTTGATAATGAGGGGAATTTATGAACAAGAAAGTGGTTTCGCTGCTTCTGGTGGCAGCTATGACGGCAAGTATGCTGGTGTCCTGTAAAGGCTCGTCTGATGAGATTGTTGGGGCGGATGCCGAAGAGGATGGAAACAATGTGATGGTTGTTGATATTCTGCTGACTGAAGAAGATTACGGAATAGGCGTTGATAAGGACAACCCCGAACTTCTTCAGCAGATAAATACCTTTATAGAGAAGGGACGTGTGGATGGAACCTATGATGAGATCATCAGCCACTACTTTGACAGAAGCAAGGAGCCGGTGCCGGTGTATTCAGCCAAGCTGGACAATAGCAAGGACCAGCTTGTTGTGGCGACTACAGGCGATTTTGAGCCCTTTGACTACGATGTGGGGAATGCATACTACGGCATAGATAAGGAACTGATTAAGGCTATAGCAGATTATCTGGGAAAAGAGCTTGTGCTTGTAACAGTGAATTTTGACACATTATTTATGACTATATCTCAGAAGAAATGCGATGCCTGTATTGCGGGAATCACCATTAAGGAAGAGAGGGAAAAGTATGTAGATTTCTCTGTTCCATACTTTCATGCCGGGCAGAGCATTGCTGTAAGGAAGGATAATAAAGAATTCATCTACGCAAAGACTAAGGAGGATGTTGAAAAAATCATTCTTGGCTTTGATGAGACGAAGACTGTTGCAGTGGAAGATGCAACCAGCGGTGAGGATTATCTGCTGGGGAAGGATCCGGGAGGATTCCCAGGCTGCAATTGCAAGTTAAAGAAATGTGCCAATATGAAGGAGGCACTGATAGCGCTGAGTAACGGTGAAGTCGACTACGTTATAGGGGATTCGTCGGCTTTGAAGTATATGATAGCACATGACTTCAGTGACTATTTCCAGAATTAAGGGGAAGGCAGATACTTATCCACCTAAGGATTAAAAGTATGAAAAAACTAAAAGAAAACTTATGGATAATTATATTAAGTACTCTCTTACTGATCCTGCTCGCTATTGTGGTGGGGCTTATAAATTATGCACGCCCGCAGGATGTGAAGAAAATAGTAGTAGGTGCGCTTTTTATTGATGGAGTAGATGACAGGGGATGGAGTGAAAGCCACTACAATGGGCTAAAAAACGCCTGTGATAATTTGGAAATTGCATTGGAAGTAGAAGAAAATGTATCTGAGACGCTTGAGGATGCAGAGCCTGCAATAGACAGATTAGTAGGAAAGGGCTGCAGTGTTATCTTCCTTACAAGTGATGGATATGATGAAAAACTTTATCCGGTGATACAAAATTATCCTGACATTGAATTCTATACGGTTTCCCCGGATTCAACTCCCGAAAATGTAACCACATATTTCGGAAGGATATACCAGATCAGATTCCTGGCCGGTATGCTCGCGGGGAGGATGACAAAGAGCAATATTATAGGATATGTTGCAGGACAAAAATCATGTCAGGTAAATCGTGGAATAAATGCGTTTACTCTGGGCGCGAGATCGGTTAATCCCGACGTTGTGGTAAAGGTAAGATTCATCAATTCATGGACGGATGCTGAAAAGGAAAAAGAGCTGGCGACAAAACTCATAGAGGAGGATGGCGCCGACCTCATTACTTATCATGCAAGTATTCACACAGCTGTTGATGCAGCTGAGGAACATTCGGTCTATTCAATAGGATATAACAACAACGGAACCGACTATTCCGAGAAGTATCTTGCCTCTGTTAATTTCAACTGGGGCAATCTGTATAATACGGTACTGCATGATTTCTTTACTGGAGATATGTATCCGGGAAAGTACTACTGGCATGGTGTAGTATTCGGAACCGTGGAGATGAAAACGTACTCTAAGGTTATACCCGAGGAAGTTATAAAGGAGATAGATGACAGAAAAGAAAAGCTTATAAATGTTCAGGATGTCTTCTATGGGGATCTGTATTCGAACGATGGAACAAAGAAATGTTCCAAAGGTCAAAGAATAAGTGATGATGCCCTTTTTAGAAGAATGGACTGGTTCGTAGAGGGGGTGGAAGTATATGAATGAAAAGTTCCGCCTTTTCACAAGAAGACGTGCTGCCATCCTTATAGCCTTTGTTCTTATAATGTCGTTTTTGGGAGTTCACTTCTATTTATATCTTATGGATATCATAGATAGTGTCGCCAAGCATAAAATAGTCAGGGAGGCTGAGGAAGCAACTGAATTTTATTATGAGGAACTCAGTAACGAGATGCATGTCATCGAGTTTATTGGGTCTATTCTTGAGGATGACAGAGAGGAAAATCAGGAAGAAAATTTAAAAAGAGTACAGCGTGCCATTGAAAGTGTTTTCAGGTCAGAACCCAGTATCCTTATAGGAGTTATGAACGGTGAGAGCGAAGCGGTATACGGTGAGAGAATTCCGCCCAATGAATATGACGGACTTCTTAGCTCAATGACGGGTAATGATGGCATTTCCTATATGCCGACAGGTGCATTCCTGTTTTCGCATGCGATTATTCATGGTGATAATGTTGCGTACGTAGTTTATGCAATATTTTCTAAATCATATATAAGTAAGAATCATAGTCTTGATATAATACATAACCTTGGAAATATTGCACTTATGACAAGGGATGGCGATGAGGTACTGCCGTTTACGAATGTGGCTGAGGAAGACAAAGCCTTTTTCAGAAGCAAATCCGTAATGAAGACCTTTGAAAATATCCGCGATAATCACAATCTTGAAGAGGTTGCGGTTGAAAAAGTAAAAACAGTAAAGGGCGATATGTATTTCTATAACGCCCAGATTGAAAATACGCATTTCATGCTGAATGGCGTCATGAAATATGAGGATGCGGTGGGATATGCTGCCAAAGTTCCGCTTGTTGTATTGGCTGTATACGTAACCCTGGTTCTCATGACCACCATACTTTCGTTTTTCCTGATTATTACCTCTGTTAAGGCAGGAGAAAGCGTAGAGCTTAAGAAGGCAAAGCAGGAGGCCGAGGACGCATCAAAGGCCAAGGGCCAATTCCTTGCAAATATGTCACATGAGATTAGGACTCCCATCAATGCAATCATGGGTATGGGAGAGCTTATTACAAGAGAAACGAATGATGCAAAGCTGCAGCAGTATGCGTTCAGTATCAAAAACTCCGCAACTCAGCTTCTGACACTGGTTAACGATGTCCTTGACTTTTCGAAGATGGAAGCAGGAAAACTGACACTTCGAAATGATCCGTATTATCTCTCGTCCGTGCTCACTGACGTAAATGTAATGATCAAGTCCAGAGCGGAAGGGAAAGGTCTGGTTTATCAGGCAAAGGTTGATAAGACAATTCCCGATGAACTTATCGGAGATGAGACAAGGCTTAAGCAGGTTATAGTAAATCTTTTGACCAACGGCGTAAAGTACACTATGGCAGGGTTCGTTCATTTGACCATAGATACGGTAGAAAAGGGAGAAGATTATGTAGACCTTAGGATATCCATTAAGGATACCGGAATAGGTATGAAACCTGAGGACGTGGCAAAACTGTTCAATGCCTTCGAAAGACTTGACGAGGACAGAAATAAGACCATCGAGGGCACAGGCCTTGGAATGGCGATTGTTAAGCAGATTATGGATGCGATGGAAACAACACTTGAGGTAAAGAGTGTATATGGCGCTGGCTCGGAGTTTTCATTTGTGATTCATCAGAAGGTTGAGAACTGGCAGCCGATCGGCGACTATGAGGCCGCTGCCGAGAGAGCTGTATCCAGGCAGGAGAGCTACAAGCCAAGCTTTATTGCACCTGATGCAAGAATCCTTGCTGTTGATGATACAGAGATAAACCTTAAGGTTCTGGCAGGACTTCTCGGACCTACCAGGATCAAGATTGACACAGCGATAAGCGGAAGACAGGCTCTTGATCTCATGAGTGCAAACCGCTATGATCTGGCACTTATCGACCACCGAATGCCCGAGATGGACGGTATGGAGCTTCTTAAGCACATAAGATATGACGAGGGCAATGAGAACCACGATATGCCGTGCATAGCGCTTACAGCTAACGTGGTTGCCGGTGTCAGAGAAATGTATCTAAGGGCCGGTTTTGATGATTATCTGGAAAAGCCGGTGAGTGGAATGCGACTTGAGGAGGCACTGCAGAAATACCTTCCTAAGGAGAAGCAGCTGGAGTACGTTGAGGGCGATAACAAGGAAGATAATAAGAGCGTCTCAGAAACAGCGGAACCTTCAACGGAATCCTCAGAGATAAAAGATCTTCAGGATGCAGGTTACATAGATATCGCAGCAGGCATTGAATACGCCGGAACTGAGGAACTTTTCATAGATACTCTCGGATTCTTCAGGGATGCGATAGATAAAAAGGCGGATGAGATTGAAGAACTCTATCTGGGAGAAAGGATAGAGGACTATACAGTTAAGGTTCATGCCCTAAAGAGTTCTGCGAGAATAATCGGAGCCAAGGACCTTTCAGAGAAGGCAAGACTTCTCGAGGAAGCCGGAAAACAGGGAAATCTTGATTACATCAAAGATAATAACAGCGATTTACTTGAAGCCTACAGGCATTATAAGGAAGTACTGAAAAATATCTGATCGGGGTGACAGACCATATGGATGGTAGAAAAATTCTTGTCGTCGACGATGATGAAATGATTCGAATGATGACAGTCAGAATGCTCAAATCAAAATATAATGTCATAACTGCTTCGTCAGGGATGGAAGCGATAGAAATCTATGAGAAGGAAAAGCCCGACATGATTTTGTCTGACCTTATGATGCCAGGAATGAGCGGCTTTGAGATGATGCAGGCTCTTCGTGAGAAGTACAGCTATGTCATTCCGGTTATGTTTATGACAGCTTTTTCAGGCGATGACACAGAGTCCAAGGGACTTGAAGTTGGGGCTGTCGATTATATCAGGAAGCCCTTTAAGCCCGATGTTCTCTTATACAGAATCGACAACATAATGAGTAATCTCGACCGCATAAGAGGTCTTGAGATGGCTGCAGAGGTTGAGCCGATGACAGGACTCCTTAATAAAATTGCGACTGAGAGAGAAGTCGATAAGGCAGCTGCTAAGGGCCGTGGAATTTTCATGATGATAGACCTCGACAGCTTTAAACTGGTAAACGATCTGTATGGCCATGAAAAGGGCGACAAAGTACTTATCTGGTTTGCTGAGATGCTCCGCAGTATTATGCGGAGTAACGATGTTATAGGAAGAATCGGCGGCGATGAGTTTGCAGCGTTTTGCCTTAACACCAAAGAAGAGAAGATGGTTGCCGAGAGAACACAGTACATGAACCGGAAAATCGTTAGCTTTGCCAAGGAACTTCTCGGCGAGGACATGAATATACCGATCGGTGTATCTGTGGGTGCGGTGCTTTGCCCCGATGATGGGTCGGATTATCAGGCGCTTTATAAAAAGGCAGACAGAGCGCTGTACGAGGTAAAGCAGAGCGGAAAACACAACTATGCATTATATAAGCATGAGGAAAATAATGGCGCCAGAAAAAGTCCGGAAGCAATGGCGGAAATCAACATGCTCTTTAAGGAAAGAAATCCTGCACGCGGCGCCTTTGTTCTCTCTGAGGATCAATTCAAAGTTGTTTACAGATTTATGATGCGTTTTCAGAAAAACTATGCATGGGATGTCCATTTCCTTTGCTTTAAGGTAGAAGCTGAAAACGGTGATGAAGAAAATCTGCAGAAGGCAGCGGATCATTTTCTTGAGGTTGCGGCGAGTTCCCTCAGAGGAAGCGATGTCCTTACAAGGTATGGAAATGACAAAGTGCTCGCTATTTTCCTGAAGGTGACAGAGCCTGATTGTGAGGTTCCGATCGACAGAATAGAAGCCAAATGGAGAGATGATCCCAAGGCAGCAGGCTATACCGTCAGCGTGCTTAAGGAATATATGGTTCCGGATTGACGGTTTTGAAAAAGCGGTTATGTGAGGGAGTATGTTCAAGGAAAATACCACGGTAGATAATCCAAAACTTAAGAAGTGTTTATCTCCTATCGGGACGTGGGCGCTTGCTTTTGGCTGCGCTGTAGGATGGGGCTCTTTTGTGATGCCGGGAACGACTTTTCTTCCGCTTGCAGGCCCCATAGGCACAATGCTTGGAATGATTCTGGGGGCTGCAGTAATGCTGCTTATTGGAATCAACTACCACTACATGATGAACCTGTATCCCGATGACGGAGGAACCTATGCATTCTCCAAGCATGAGTTTGGATATGACCAGGGATTTCTTGGTGCGTGGTTTTTGCTCCTTGTCTACATGGCGATAGTGTGGGCAAATGCTACGGCTATTCCGATAATCTGCAGAAATCTGTTCCCCGGAGTTCTGGAAGTTGGTCCTAAATTTATCGTGGCAGGGTTTGAAGTTTACCTTGTTGAATCCGTTGTGGCATCTCTTGTAATCGGAATCGCCGGCTTTATCTGTGTCTGCGGTGGACGGATATCTTCTCTTGTTCAGACGGTATTTGCGCTCGTACTCATCGGCGGCATCGTGCTCGTTGCAGTTCTGATAACAGTAAAAGGAAACGTATCACTTCTTGACGTGAAGCCTTCATTTGTGCCTGAAAAATCAAAGTATTTTCAGGTATTTCAGATAGTTGCACTGGCTCCTTGGGCATACGTTGGATTCGAATCCATATCTCATTCAACCGAGGAATTCAATTTCTCCACAAAAAGGACTATAGGTATAATGGTGGGTGCCCTTATCTGGGGAGCGATAGCGTATTCATTGCTTGCCCTTATAGCAGTATCCGCAGTTCCGCGTGGTGTGTGGGATTGGACCGGTTATTTATGTAATCTTGGAAGATTTAAGGGCTTTGGAGGGCTGCCTACCTTTAATGCAGCGACCACTTATCTGGGGGATCTCGGTTTCGTGATACTGGGACTCTCTGTGGCAGCAGCAATTATCACAGGCCTTATCGGAAACCTGATTGCAGCCAGCAGACTTATATATTCCATGGCCAGGGATAATCTTTTCCCCAAGTGGCTCATGCACCTCAACAGATATAATGTTCCCTACAAGGCAATTATCACTATTACGTGCATATCGATGGTGATTCCTTTCTTTGGAAGAACCGCGATAAGCTGGATAGTCGATGTCAGTACAATAGGCGCCTGCGTCGCTTATGCGTACACTTCTCTTGCCGCATTTTTCAGAGCAAAAAGGGAGAAGAAATTTCTTGTAAGAATTACAGGCATTACAGGTTTTGTATTGTCATCTGTTTTCGCATTATATTTTCTTATTCCCAATCTATGGTCAGTGGAAGCGCTCTCACCCCATTCATATCTGATAATAATAGGGTGGAGTATCGTCGGATTTGTATCCTACTTTTTCATTTTCAAAAGAGACAAGGGAAAACGTTTCGGGCATTCTACGCTTTCGCTTTTGTCACTTCTTTTCCTGGTGTTCTTTATAAGCATGCTCTGGTTCAGGGAGGAGTCCCACGAGACTACCGCGAGAGCCTTGGATGAATTCAATGAGTATAATACGACAATCCTCAGGGAGCACGGCATCAAGCAGGATTACATAGAAAAACTGGATATGAATTATTTCCGCGATCAAAAGCTTAAAGAAGTAACCGATTCACTTCAGATAAAGAGTATTGCCCAGATGGCGGTCATCATGGTTGCCCTTTTCATCATGTTCAGCGTTTATCGCTCCATGCACAGAAGAGAGCGTGAGCTGGAACTTCAGAAGGTTAAGGCTGAGGAGAACAGTAAGGCGAAGTCTATGTTCCTGTCGAACATGAGCCACGACCTCAGAACGCCCATGAATGCCATAATAGGCTACACTGAACTCACTAAGGATATTGAAGGACTCTCACCGGAGGTTAGGGATAACCTTGAAAAAATTGATAACTCGGGCAAGCACCTTTTATCTCTCATAAATGACATCCTTGACATGGGGCGTATCGAGAGCGGCAAGATGACGCTTGAAATAGAGGATACTGATCTGACCGAGGCAGTGGACGAACTCAAGGTACTTTTTGCTCCGCAGATGAAAAATAAGGGCATTAACTTTACCGTTGATACAAGCAAACTTACCAACAAATATGTAAAGTGCGATGAGAACAGATTAAACAGAGTGCTGCTTAATCTTCTTAGTAATGCCTTTAAGTTTACATCGGAGGGTGGCAGCATAACCCTTACTATCAGGCAGAGAGGAATGGATGGCAATAAGGGAAAATACGAGATAAGCGTAAAGGATAACGGAATGGGCATGAGTCCCGAGTTCGCTGCGACTGTTTTTGAGGCATATTCAAGGGAAAATACTGCAAGTAAGATTCAGGGTACAGGACTCGGGATGGCCATTACCAAGAGTATAGTCGATCTTATGGGCGGCAAAATCCGTGTTAAGAGTCAGCAGGGTAAAGGATCGGAATTTATTATCGACCTTGATTTTGAGACGATTCCGGAAGCGGATTTTGTGAAAAAACATGTGCCCACCAAGGAAGAAACAGAGATTGATTACAGTAAATACAAGGTTCTTCTGGTTGAGGACCAGGCAATCAACAGGGAGATTGCGACAAGACTTTTGAAGAAATTCGGATTTCAGTATGACACAGCCGAGAACGGAAAAATTGCTTTGGACATGATTTCTGTGTCAACTCCCGGAACTTATAGTATAATACTGATGGACATACAAATGCCGGTTATGGATGGCTACACAGCTTCGAGAGAGATAAGAAAGCTCTCTAATCCGGAGCTTGCCAATATTCCTATACTAGCCATGTCCGCCAGTGCCTTCACAGAGGACATCAATAACGCTAAAGACAGCGGTATGAACGGTCACATTACAAAGCCGATTGAAGTAAATAAGATGCTTGATACTATAAGGGAATTTTTGTGAGGAAAGTCATGGGGAACAATCGCGGAAAAGGGGATCTGCGTCTACCTAAGATAGGGTTTTTTATTCTGATTATTTTATATCTGATTGTGGCAAGGTTCACGAGGTACTGCGCTACTTCAGATGATGTACTGGTTGTGATGGGGCAGCCGCTGGCGATCACGTCTTTTGCAGGCGCCTTTGATTCCGTGCAAAACGGAATTATCATATGTCTTGTCGTGTTTTACGGCATACCGGGCTTTGTCATAAGCCTGTTTTTCTATGCGATTACCATTTTTAATTTAATGAGCGGAATTATCTTCTCACATAATCTTTTGATATTTCCGGGATTTTTTACAGGCCTTGTCTCTCTTTTGGCTGTTGTGCTTATTTTCCGCAGAAACAGGGAAATTGAAAAACTGCAGAATAATGAGATTAAACACCTGAAGGAACAGCAGGTCTTTTCACAAAAACTGTTTGAACAGACGGCTACTGCGCTTGTCAGTGCTATCGATGCGAAGGACGAGTATTCAAGAGGACATTCCCTCAGGGTGGCAGAGTACTCGGTGAAGATTGCAAAAGCGATGGGTAAGGATGAGGAAGACTGTAGAGAGGTTTATTATGCTGCTCTTCTTCATGATGTAGGGAAAATCGGTATCTCCGACGTTATCATCAATAAGAACGGAATGCCTACGGATGAGGAATATGATGTTATCATGCAGCATCCGATTATCGGTAATCAGATTCTTTCAAGTATCAGTGAGTACCCATACCTTAGTATTGGTGCGCATTATCATCACGAGAGGTTCGATGGAAAGGGCTATCCGGATGGTCTAAAGGGTGAGGATATTCCCGAAATCGCAAGGATTATTGCGGTGGCGGATACTTTTGATGCCATGACCTCCAGCAGAAGCTACAGGGATGCACTCCCTCAGCAGCTTGCCTGGGAAGAAATCATAAAGGGATCCGGAACACAGTTTGATCCCGAGATAGTTAAGATTGCGCAGTGCCTTGTGGATATCGACGGCGAATTCAGTAAGAGAGAAAAGAACACCCTGCAGGAGCTTTTGGACAAGGGCGGAATGCATTTTGGGGAGTACAGAAGCGAGATATCCGTCGGAGTTTTGCTTTCTCCGTTTATCACAAAGATGAATTTCAAATATCACTGCGATGAGGTTACTTCCGAGAACAGGAAGGGGCCTTCAATGGTGTTCTTTGATTCCTTTGACGGAAGAGCTCATGAAGAGGAGAGCATCATCAGGGAGCTGAGTTATTTTGAGTACTGTGAGGTTACCGCAGACGGCACGGTCATCGGTGATGGCACGAGAAAAGTAAAGACTAATGTGATAGAGTACGAAACCTCTGAGGAAGCAGTAGTTAGCGACGATGCTGCGCCGATTGACAGGGTATATGATATAGAAGCGGTTAAGTGCATCGATCATCTTCTTGTAAGAATTGATGACGGGGTTAAGAAGGTTGAAGTAATAGTTGCGCTTCCTGACTCCACCAGGTTTGTTTATATGGGGCTTACAGGGGAATATTGTGATATCAGTGATGTCAGCATAGCCAAGTCCAAGGATAAGGTTGCTGAGGACTACATCCCGAGAATTGCTGAGTTTGTAAGCTATCTTGATGGACCTGAGGGCGATGTACCGAATGTTCAGATAAACAGTCACAGAACACAGGCAACCAAGGGTGTTCCGATAGATGATGAGCTTACACTCACTTTCCATACAAAGAGCCTTCCGGCTGCAAGACTTATCTGGCACTGCGCCTACGCGGTGCTCTTTAGTTCAAAGAGCGGCGAAGTCGATTTTGAAGCACCGGATTATCATGAATATGCACTTATAAGATTAGACGGCGAATCCTGGGAGGACGGCAAATACTCTTCGAACAGGATAATTGTCAATATGAATGATAACTTTGACAGCTGGGAAGCCTGGAAAAAGGGCATGAAGGAGGGCACAGACTGCACCATTACCTTCAAGCGCGACGGCAATACGGTTATCTCGACCACCGAGGTCCTGGGACTGTTCATCAAGAACAAGACCACCCTCAAGGAGGACTGCGACAAGCTCTACGCAGCTATTACGGGAGATATCTGCGCAATTACGAATGTACGGGTGAATCCCTGACAAAGCCTTCCCCCTCCGGGGGCGCTCGACGTCCGGGGTTGCTACTCGTCCGGGGGACGAGTGCTTAGCAACGACCGGAGTGGAACGTAGACCGTCGGTTCAGCGCGGACCGAAGCGGAGCGAAGACAGGTGGCACGAAGTGCCGGATGAGGGGAATCTCTTAAATATCTCTAAAATTCAGTAAGAATATCTAAAGTCGATAATTTTTAGCAATAAATCAGCTAAAATATTATCATGGAAAAACAAATCACAGAGCATGTCATAAGCAAATTTGATACCGCTTTGGAGCAGGGCTGGGTAGAAGTATACTTCCAGCCTGTTATTCGTGCGCTCACGGGAAGGCTCTGTGGTATGGAGGCTCTGGCGAGATGGAATGATCCACAGTGGGGAATGCTTGCTCCCTTCAGGTTTATAAAGCCATTGGAGGACAATAAACTCATCTACAAGCTGGACGCCTATGTGGTGAGGGAAGTCTGTAGGATATTGAGCGAACGCATTGCAAACAAGTTGCCGGTGGTTCCTGTTTCCATCAACTTTTCACGCTTGGATTTTGTGATGTGTGACATGTTCGAGTCTGTGGAAAATGCGATTAAGGATTATGACATTCCCAGAGATTATATTCATATTGAGATAACAGAGAGCGTCTTCGTATCGGATGAGGGCTCTCTTCATGATGTCATAGATAAGTTCAGAAAAGCGGGCTACGAAATCTGGATGGATGACTTCGGAAGTGGATACTCTTCGCTTAACCTCCTGAAGGACTACGATTTTGACATGCTGAAAATCGATATGAACTTCCTTACATCTTTTACCGAGAAATCCAAGGCGATTCTGCGCTCGACCGTGGCTATGGCCAAAGACATAGGAATTAAAACGCTGGCAGAGGGCGTTGAGACAAAGGAACAGTTCGAATTTCTCAGAAACATCGGCTGTGAGCAGATCCAGGGCTACTATTTCGGAAAGCCAAGACCCATAGAGGATACATTGACACTCCTTGGAGAAAAGAGCGTTAAGATTGAAAGGCGTGAGTGGAGACATTTTTATGAAATTGCCGGCATTCATGTAAAGGATACGGATATTCCGCTTGAAATAATCGAGGATGACGGCGAGACTTTCCATACTTTATTTGTGAATAAGGCTTATTTGGAACAGGTATTTCATGACTTTGAGGGCGAAACGACTCCCGAGGAAATTGACAGAAAACTATATTCACCGGGCACACCGCTTCTTGGAAAATACAGGGAGTTCGCAAATACCATAGAGAAAAGCTCAAATATTGAGACTTTTTATTACACAGATAACGGATACTATCTGCGTTTCAGGGCTAAGTGCCTCGCATCGCATAACGGACATCATATAATTAAGGGCTCGATTATAAACATAACACTCGACCAGAATACCAGCGAGAGAGACAGACTCGACAGCAAGATCAGGGAACTGAATCGTCTGTTTGAGGTGGTTGATCTGGTAAATATTGAGACCAATATCATAGCACCTCTGCTGGGGAGATTTAAGTATCTTGATAGTGCCACCTATGTTTATTCCGATATGAAGAAGGCTATCAACCTTTTCGTAGAGTCGGTCATTTACGCTCCCGAGAGACAGGATTTCTTAAAATTCATGGATATTGAGACTTTAAGGGAGAGGGTGGAGAGCAGCAAAAAGGGATACATTGAGAAAATATTCAGAATTAAACAGCCTGATGGAACCTTCAAGAGGAAAAACGTGATCGTCATGATGGTTCCGGGAGCCGGAGGAAATGAGTTTCTTATTTGTTATAAGACAGTACCCGATGAGATATCCAAGATACTGGATGGTCTCACAGCTTCTGCGCGCTCACTTGTCGATAAGTATCTTGCTGACAGCGGAGCAATAACATACTCTGAGCTCTGGGAAAATATGATATGGGATTCTTCCATCAAGTTTTTCTGGAAGGACAAAAATCGCAGATTTCTTGGTGCGAGCCAGTCATTCCTCGATTTTTACGGTCTTAGATCTGTTGAAGAAATAGTCGGAAAAACCGACGAGGACATGCAGTGGCATGTTGATGAAGACCCTTATATGAACGATGAGTTTGACGTTCTGGAAAACGGTGCGAAGGTGATTGACGTTCAGGGACAGTGCATTGTCTCAGGAGTTGTGCATGAGATCACCTGTCAAAAGATGCCGATTTACAGAAATGGTGAGATAGTTGGTCTGGTGGGCTTTTTCCAGGATAGGGACGAGGAGCTCTACAGGCTTGAAAAGATTGCCATTCCTTCAAATGTGGACAGCGTAACCGGACTTATGAATGCGAAAGGTATTTTCATAAGTACGACGGAGTATGCCGTTCAACATGCGGATAAGGGTAAAAACTACGGACTAATCCTTCTTAGAAACACAAAGTATCAGCGAATACTGTCAACCTATGGCCAGGATGTATCTAATAAGCTTCTCTTTGAGATAGGCCGGAAGATCGTTAAAGTTACCGGGCAGACATGCGCTGTTGCAAGGACGAAGGAGAGCTACTTCGCGATACTTACTTACGTCAAGACCAGGGAAGCGCTGGAATATTTAGCCGGTGAGGTGAAGAAAAACGTTGAGGGAATCAATGCTGTCGACGGCAATAACGTCACCGTTATGGTCAATGTGGGTATGGCCCTTAGAAGCGATGAGGGCGTCACGGACGAGAACATATATATCAAAGCACTTGGGGAATGCGACGGAAATCTCTGACAGGGGAGGCATTTTTTGATATAGTATAAGAAGCATTTAAAGCCTTCCCCTTGGGGGGCGCTCGACGTCCAGGGGACGTCGGTCCAGCGCGGACCGGAGCGGAGCGTAGACAGGTGGCACGAAGTGCCGGATGAGGGGACCGCCACTTCAATATATTACAACATATGAATTACTAACTTTGGAGGAAACGGTATGAATAAGTATGCTATACGAAGGGGTATCGCCATAGGCATGGTATGCTCTATGGCTTTTTTATGTGCTTGCGGCAAAAAGAAGGAGGATGCTCCTAAGGATACTGTGCAGACTAAGGCACAGATTGACAAGGACCATATTTTTACCATGGATGATATGGAACTTCCTATGGAGGGTGACTACGGCGTAAACAAATGCTGCACCACAAAAGACGGATTATATGTGCTTGCAACCACATACGGAGAAGAATCGGAGACAAACAAACTTTTCAAGGTGTCCTTCGAGACCGGTGAGGCTGAAGAAATCGAGATCAGTGATGATGACAATTCCTACTTCGACAACATGACCTGTGATGAAGATGGGAACATCTATATTATTAAGAGCATCTGGAATGATGAAGAAGAGGAAAAGTCATCTGAGGAGTCACAGGATGAGGAGGCTTCTGCCGGCGCAGTTTTGGCTGAATCCGAGAGCGAAGACATTGAGATGAACCCAAATGATGTGGCTTCAGAAACTACTGTGTTTGCGGAAGAGGAAGCATCCTCCGACTACCATCTTGTTAAGCTGTCACCTGCAGGCGAGGTCCTTTTTGATGTCGAGCTTCTGGAGGAAGATTTAAAGAGCTACGTTCAGTCCTTAGTCTTTGTTAAGGGCGAGGGCGTCATGACCTGTTGCAACGGTAATATTTCGCTCTATGATATGAAAACCGGTGAGGGAAAGCATATCACAACAAGAGATAAGAACGACGACTATTATTACGGCAGTCTCTTTGCATCAAAAGATGGCACAGTCTATCTCTCGGAGGATGAGTGGGACGATAACAGCAGAAGCATCCTGAATAAATATAATCCGCAGACCGGGACTTTTGATAAGGATGTATCGCTTCCGGACAACATTTATGCATCCAGTCTGTATGCCGGCAATTCTTATGATTTTTATACCTCGGATCGCGGTAACATCGAGGCATTCAATCTTGGCGATGAAAAGACAACGCTCATTTGCGATTTTACTGCCTCGGATATAATGACAGAATACATCAGTTATATCGCTGAAGCCGGTGAGGGAAAGCTCTTTGTGATAAATAGTACTGATTACGGCTATGGAAAACTCGCCTGCATGAACAAGGTGGAGCCTTCCGAAGTAACTGACAAAGAGATTCTTACGATCGGAACAACTTTTGTGCCTGAAGCAGTCAGAAAACAGGTTGTACAGTTCAACAAGTCTAACGACAAGTATAAGATAAAAATTGTTGATTACACAGAGGACGATACAGAGGACGATGCAGAGGCTTACAGCGACACAGTAAAGAAAATCGGTCTGGCACTTACTCAGGGGCAGGGACCTGACATGCTGGTATTGGACTACAACATGCCGATCGAGAGCTATGCGGAGAAAGGCGTATTTGAACCGCTCGATCCTTATTTTGAGGCTGATCAGGATGTTAACACTTCCGATTTTCTGCAGAACATTCTTGATGCAACCAGGATAAACGGTAAGATGTACAGTGTAATTCCTTCATTTTACGTTGATACCTGCGTTGCTTCAAAAAAGAAAGCGGGGAATGACGGAGTAACGCTTAAGAATTACACGGATGTATGTAAGAATAATGGGATTGATCCCAAGCTCGGAATGGGCTCTATGAACAGAGCATCAGCCGCCGAGCTCTATTCCACAGTCGGCAGTACCTTTGTTGATTATGAAAACGGCACCTGCAATTTCGACACGCCCGAATTCATAGATCTTCTTAATCTTGTAAAGCAGCTTCCCGAAGATATGGAGGGGACGGGCTACGACTACGAGGACTTTGACTCATTCTACAGAGAGAATAAGTCACTTCTTTTTGAATACTACATAAGCTCTTTTGATGACTATCAGGTTCTGAAAAAGGGATACTTTGGGGAAGATATTGTATTTAACGGTTTTCCTACAACCGACGGAGGAGAATCCTTCATCTCCACAAATCTTCAGATTGCTATGAACAGCGACTGCAAACACAAGGATGTAGCTTGGGAGTTCATGAAGTCATTTTTATCGGATGAATATCAGAAGAAGATTGAGTGGGGATTCCCTTCAAGGGAAGATGCTCTCGAGGCTCTTGCAGCCAAGGCTCAGGAGAAGCCATACTACATCGACGCACAGGGTAAAAAGCAGGAGACATCGCATTTTTGGAGTGTGGGCGATACAGAGGTAGAGATTACCGAGCTTTCCAAGGAAGAGACCACTGAACTTGTGGACTTCATCAAGTCGGTAACAAGGACGATGGTTTACGAGGATACCGTAAACAACATTATCTCTGAGGAGGCCGGAGCCTTTTACGAAGGTCAGAAAACCGCCGAGGAAGTAGCAGATGTCATCCAGAACAGAGTTCAGATATACTTGAGTGAGAATATGTAAAAAATAGCGCCTCCCCGGCGCTATTTTTTATTGTTTAAACCGACAGTCCTCGTCACCCATGAAGAAGAGTGCTACGGTTCCGGGACCGACGTGGGTGCCGGTTACGGGCTCGTACATGACGGAGAGAATCTCCTTCGGAGGATTGTTTTTGTTAAGAAGCTCTATCAGGTAAGCAGTGTCGGCGTCGTTGTCGGCGTGGGCTATGCACACTGTCTGGGAGCCGGCATCCTTGACAATTCTATCGTAGACTTCCGCCATTGCCTGAATTGCTTTCTTGTTTCCGCGAACCTTATCAAAATTGATGATCTTACCGAATTCATTACCGCGAAGGATGGGCTTTATATTAAGTACGGTTCCTATGATCATCGCTGCGTTGGAGAGACGACCTGTTCTCTGGAGATGACGAAGGGAATCCACCGTGAAAATCTGATATACGCATTTTGAATCGTAGGTCAGCTTTTCATAAGCTTCATCTATTGAAAGGCCCTGCTTTCTGTACTCTATAGCCTTCATGACAATGATGCCCTCGGCGAGAGATGCGGCCCTGGTGTCAAGCATGTAGAACTTTCTGTCCGGGAACTCCTCCTCCAGCATATCCTTTGCGATAAGCGAAGTGTTGTAAGCGCCGCTTATTCCTGATGACATTGCGACGTAGAGACAGTCGTAGCCTTCCTTGGCATATTCAGACATTATATCGTAGTAGTACTGCGGTGAGGGCTGGGTAGTGTTGCAGAGAAGGCCATTTTTAATGCTCTCGTAGTAGCCCTTTCCATCAAAATTCTCTATATCAAAGCACTGACGGATGTCATCCTCATTGTCCTTCGGATAGTATGAAAAAGGAACCTGCTTGATATCCTCAGGTTCAAGGATCCGCAAAGGAAGGTTGCAGGATGTATCCGTAACTATTTTAAAACTCACTATATAATCCTCCCAAAAAGTAATACAATATATATTGTCAAAAGGCTGAAAATGCATACAGATTTGTATGCAGGTGGTTTTGACTACTACATTATATCACATAAATTACGATGAGAATTATTTTGATGAATATGTCGGCAATTCCGGGATTTTCAATATAAAACAGGAGGGGTGTATGAATATTTGTTTACTTAATGACTCGTTTCCGCCAGTTATTGACGGCGTGGCTAACGTGGTCATGAACTACGGAAGAATTTTTACGAATGATATAGGGGCAAAAGTTGTTGTCGGGACTCCCAGATACCCTGACGCGAGCTATGAGGGATATCCTTACGAGGTCATTCCCTACAGCAGCCTTGATACCACAGATCTTGTGGCGGGCTACCGCACGGGGAATCCTCTGGCGATGCGCGAGATCATGAAGATGGCTGAGTTCGGGCCGGACATCATTCACACGCACTGTCCTGCAGCTTCCACAATTATGGCGAGGATACTGCAGAACGAGACCGGCGCGCCGATCATCTTTACCTATCACACCAAGTTTGATGTCGATATTGCAAGAGCAGTCGGAGAGGGCTTTCTTAAAAATGAGACCGTGAAGGCTATGGTTAAAAATATATCCGCTTGTGACGAAGTCTGGGTGGTATCCGAAGGTGCGGGAGATAATCTTCGTTCGCTGGGATACGAGGGCGAACTTCGCGTTATGAATAACGGCGTCGATTTTCCCAAGGGGAGAGTCTCAGAGGATAAGGTAAAAGAAGTAACTTCCGGGTACGACCTTCCAGAGGGACTTCCGGTATTTCTTTTTGTCGGAAGAATGATGAAGTACAAGGGACTGCCGCTTATCATAGATGCACTCAAAATCCTGAGTGAGAAGAATGTGGATTACCGCATGGTATTTGTCGGCGGCGGTGCGGACCTTGAAGAGATGCAGGCGAAGGTGAAGGAGTATGGAATAACTGACAAGGTTATTTTTACAGGTCCTATCCACGACAGAGAGATGCTTCGTGCCTGGAATACCAGAGCAGACCTGTTCCTGTTTCCTTCCGTATACGACACCAATGGAATCGTTGTCAGAGAGGCAGCAGCCTGCGGACTTGCCAGCGTGCTTATAAAGGGCTCCTGCGCAGCAGAGGGAATCACTCATGCGAGAAACGGATATCTGATCGAGGAGACTGCCGAATCTATGGCCGGACTCCTGGAAGAACTGTCCGATAAACATGACACAATGAGAGACGCCGGTCAGCATGCGATGGATGAGATTTATATCTCCTGGGAGGATGCCGTGCACGCAGCTTATGAGAGATACGGCGTGATCAGGGATATGGTCGCGGACGGAACACTTCCTCGAAGAAAGAAGCAGAGCTCGGACTACTTCCTCGAGTCGGCATCAATGATAGTCAAGGGTACCGAGCACATCTTCGACATCCCGCGCAACATCTACGGCGGAATGAAGGAGAACTTCGATGACTTCAAGGAAGACTTCAAAGAGAACCTTGAGGAGTTCAAGGAGAGCCTTCCCGAGGGAGTAAAGGAGTTTTCCGAGAACGCGAAGGAACTTGGAGAGAGCGCCAAGAAGGGCGTCAGACAGGGTATCAAATACGCCGAGAAGAGCGTCCGCGAGGGCTTCGACCTTAGCATCAACGGCATGAAACTCGACGATTGATAATGCCTTCTCCTTTTGGAGAAGGTGTCAGCGCAGCTGACGGATGAGGGGAAAACATGAAAAATGAAGTACTGGTACGGCAGGAAAAAATTGCACTCATGCTCACTCTTTACAGAATTCCCGGCACAATAGCTTCTTTCATTGCAGCTATGGCCAGTGATTACATGGTCCTGTGGATGGAATTCATTGAGAACCTGAGTGTGCTCCTACCGAGCCTTATACTCTTTATTATTTCCAAAAAACTTCAAAAAAATCTGAAGTTCAGATTCAATTACGGCACCGGTAAGGTTGAGGCAATTTCCGCACTTAGCTGTGAGATGTTCGACATGGCAGGTCTTTTCTGTGTGGTGTTCTTTTCAGTAAGAAAACTAATAGAGCGGGAACAGGAGGAGGAATTTCTGGTATTTGCGCTCATAGTCAGCATTATCGGCGTTCTTATCGATATCTTTGTGTTTTTCAGGGAAAAAGAACTCTCCAAGAAGGAGCACAGCAGGATGCTGCACACCGCATACATTGGTGCCCAGAAGGAGTTTGGATTTGATCTCGTATCAATTCTGACGCTTGCCATAAGCCTTGTTTTCAGCAAGAAATCCTGGATATACTATTTTCCCCCGATCGTCTGCATAATCATGGCCATCCCGTTTTCAATAATAATCTACGGCCATATTCGTGAAGCCTTCATGGAACTGGCGGACCTCACTATAGACGAGGAGAGCCAGCTCAAGATAGTGAAGGTGCTGAACGAATTCTACGATTCCTATGAACTTCTCGGCGACGTAAACAGCAGAGTTAACGGCAAGTACAAGCACATAGATATCGGCCTGCAGTTTCGCCCGGATATGACCTATGACGAGGTCAGAACTGTCTCGGAACAGATGAAGCACCGAATCACAGAAGAGATCGGTAAGTGCCGGATCAATATAAATGTGATGTGAAGGCACTCGCATATCTATTATTCTTGAAGTGGGAATGCAGACTATAAGAGCAAAGAGGGCTGCAAGGATGATGATTCTACGAAGAAGATTTTTAGAAGACGATTCTGCGAAGAAGATTCTACGATGAAGATTCTGCCGGCCCAGACAATAAATCAGCGAAATTGTATGTGGTTTGTTGTACATAAAAAATGGAGTAACAACAAATCAAGAGGAATCCGTCGGATTTGTTGTATATAAAAATTGGAGTAACAACAAATCAAGAAAATCCGCCTGATTTGTTGTTTATAAAAAATGGCGCAACAACAAATCAAGAAGAATCATTCGGATTTATTGTATTTACAAAAACTATTGACAACAAATATATAAGAATTAGTTGGATTTATTGTACTGGCGGAAAATGGATACAATAAATCTATAGGAAGTAGGAAAAATTGTTGTACTTGCGGACGGTATGTTATTAAAAGGCATTATCGTCCGTATTTTTTGAGCACCCAAATAAAAAGAATGTAAAAAAGAAATGGCCATAGATGATTGGTAAGATAAAGAGTACTCATATTGAAAATACCCCCAAATGGCGGTAGTGGAATTTTTGTGATTTTATTACAATTTAAAGCGTGTTCTATGAAATAAAATTCCACAAGGGGGAAAAGAGAATGGAGAAAAGGAAACTATTAACAGGACTGTCAAAATGGCTGTTCATGCTGTGCATGACGCTGCTTGTACTCGCGGGTGTGAAGACAAAGGTACACGCAGTAACCGAATATGATTTGTGGATTGGCGCAACCAGGATAACCAGTGAGAATTGCAATGACCTTAGTGATATTGTGGTGGGTCCATTTACTCGCAAAACACATTCATATTTTGATCCCGACACAAATACTCTGTATTTGGATGAGGTTTATAGAATTGACGGGAACACTGTGCATAATGGAACACGTTCCAAGATTTATTCCAAATTACCGCTGAAAATCAGAGGAAACGCTGAATTAAACCTCAAAAATGAAGATGATGTTACAGCGATATCAACAGAATCATATCTTGATATTCAAGGTAATTTTTCTTTTGAAGGCGGTAATGGCGCACTATTTGCAGGACAAAAGATTACTATTGACGGAGAAAATACAAAAATCACAATTACGAAAACACCACAAGATTCGGCAGCCATTTATGGATTGTTTGGAGTATGTGTCAATAATGGCTCAATTAATATTGAGGGCTATTCAGACGGCATTTATTCATCTTGGGGGGATGTCTGCTTATTTGGAGGTACATATAAGATGGCCTGCAATGGAGGTATGGCAGTAAAGGCTAGAAAAGGCGGTCTTTTCTTAGCTTATGGTTATACTCTGAATAAGCCTATACAGGGAAGAGTTGGTACCTATGGAGATTATTCGACAATAGTAAAGCTGAAGCATGAAGAAGGTGAGCTGGATCGCCTTTATGCCTATGATCTTGATCTTGTTATGGGGCAAGATAGCATATGCTATGTAACATTTGATACTAATGAACAGTTGGGCTTTAATTCAAAACAAACATCTTGGAATGGTAGGCCCAAAGGAAGCACATTTGATCGTCCCGAAGATCCTACGAGGGAAGGATATTTCTTTGGCGGGTGGTATACCTCAAGAGACTGCAGAGATGGTGAAGAATATGATTTTAATACTAAAGTAGAAAGAAGTATAACTCTCTATGCAAAGTGGAACAAGGGTAAGCAGTATAACCTTTGGGTTGACGGTACCAGAGTAACAACTCTTAATATGGATAATATTCCGGTAAATGCTAATGGCAAGGTATCATTTGATCCGGCAAATAATACCCTTAACCTTGACGGATGGTTTGGAATTTATCAGGACAGCGAGACTGTAAATAGTGTTAAATCATTTATTTATACAGGTATGCCAATCAGGATTGTAGGAGATGCTGATATTGTTGCCAGAGACAGCGATGCATATCCGATTTACAGTTATTTGGGGAATGTAACCATTGACGGTGATATTCGTATTAGTGGTGCAAACACAAGTATTTTCTCAGCAATGGGCGTAAAGGTTGATGGCAAGAATACAAAGCTTACCATTAAAGATACAGATATAGGTATTTTCGGAGGATCCGGAGTTACGATAAACAATGGAATAGTTGATATTGATGCGAAAGCCTATGGCCTCAAAACAAGCGCAGGACTTATTGATATTCAGGGCGGATTAACAACGATAAAAGCTGGTCAGTGTGCTATTTACGGTGGTAAGCAAAGGAGCGTTAATGTCGCAGATACTGTGGCTATTCTCGAACCAGAAAGCTACAGCTTCGGCAAGAGTCAAAGCGGTGATCCATTCTACACAATTATGGGTGGTGATTCCAAGGATGCGAAGACGGTTAGATTTGATGCATCCCGTCCGGTTTACACGGTTACCTTTGATATGAATGGCCAGAATGTAACTGCTCCCAAGCCTCAGCAGATTGCTGACGGAAGATGTGCGCATCAAATCAGTATAAGCAATTACCCCAGAGGATATGGCTTTGGTGGATGGTACACTGATAAAGCATGCACACAAGGCTACGATTTTTCAAAACCGGTACATAACAGCTTTACTCTTTATGCAGAATGGGTAGAAGATAAATCACAGATAGATCCTGACAAGATTCACAGACCTGAAACTGACAAGATATTAAGCGGTAAGGAAGCAAAGGGACGCGGAAGCGCATTTGCATTTGGACGTGGACAGAGATTCAGAGTAACTTCCGATGATAAGGCTAATCCTACAGTAACCTTCGAGAGACTCACAGATAAGAAGGCTACAAGAGTCACAGTTCCGAAGACCGTAACCGTTGACGATGTTACCTACACAGTAACAGCTGTCAGCTCCAAGGCCTTCAAGGGTTGCAGCAAGCTTAAAACGGTAACTCTTGGATCCAACATTGAATCCATCGGAGCAAATGTCTTCAAGGGCTGCTCCAGCCTTAAGACTATAAAGATTCAGTCCTCAAAGCTAACGAAGAAGTCAGTTGCCGGCAAGGCATTTTCAGGAATCAGCAGTAACGCTACAATCAAGGTTCCTGCAAAAATGAAGAAGAGCTATGGAAAGATCTTTGCTAAAAAAGGGCTCTCCAAGAGTGTGAAAATAAAATAAGAATTATGAGCTGAATGCGAAAAACGAGGCGGTGCACTAATATTTAGTGTGCCGCTCTTTTTGATTTAATAGGAAATTTCGCCTTGCGGCAAAACCTTGAATTAAAAGGCCCGGACAAGACCGGGCCACGCAAAGCGGAGGTATGTTGGTTTTAAATTACCAATCTACCTCGTCAAAGAATTCATCATCTTCATGCATAAAGTAATCCATGTCGAGAAGGTCTTCATCATCCATCTCGCGGATTTCGTTCGCCGACATGCCTTCCGGCGGATTTTGGATGTATTTCTCTCTAAGCTTTGCTATTAGTTCTTTACTAGCCATGGCTGTTCCTCCTGTAGCATGATTTTATCATGCACAGGAATACGAGGGAACA